>JAICQA010000059.1 GCA_025929595.1 Xanthobacteraceae bacterium | reverse complement strand
TCCCGGCAAGTCGCAGGTGATCGACCTCACCCACCGGTCGTTCGCGAAGTTCTTCAACCTGATGCGCGATATCGGTTATGCGGATGAAGCGAAGGCGGCTGGCGTGGAGCCGGTGATTTTTTTCATCCCCGATGGCAGCCCGGAGTCCTATGAGCAGGCATTGGCTTTGCGCGAGCGCTTCCGCGACAGCGGGCTCGTTCTGGTCAACAACGATGTGGTCAGCGAGCCCTCCCGCGCTGCGCTGAACAGCAGCGGCATGATCGGCCTTGCCGGGCACAAGCCGCAGATGCGGCTGCCGCTGCTGGACCCATTCTTTGTCTCGGCGCTGGACGACGTACGGCTGTCGCTCAGCGAATTCATGCGGCGGTCGGCGCAAGGCGATGCCGCTCCTCCCCTGGCTCCCGGTCAGATGTCCCTTGCCTACCTGTCGATCGAGGCGCGGAGCGGCATTTCCACCTGGCTGACACCGCTATTCAACGAGTTTCGGCGAGCGTTGCAGCATACGGATTTGCAGGCCCGCATCCTCGCGCACGACCGCTTTGGGGCCTGAAGGGTGCGGCGAAGGCGCCGCCAGCCCACGCTATGACCCACGGGCGCCGGTATGTTAGGCGGTGGCGCCAGCCTGGAGGAGTTTTCCCGTGTCCGACCAAGAGCCGATCCTGGATATCGCCCACCTTGGGCATGTCGAATTGCTGACCCCGAAGCCCCAGGAGAGCCTGAACTTTTTCGTCAACATCTGGGGGATGCAGGAATGCGGACGCAAGGGCGACTCTGTCTATCTCCGCGCCTGGGACGACTATGAGCGGGCCACGCTCAAGCTGACGGCGGCCAAGCTGCCGGGCATGGGGCATTTCGCCTTCCGCACGCGCAGCAAGCAGGCGCTCGACCGCCGCGTGAAAGTTCTGGAGGCGGCAGGCGCCGGGGTGGGTTGGATCGATGGCGATGTCGGACATGGACCGGCCTACCAGTTCAAGAACCCGGACGGTCACCTTCAGGAAATCTATTACGAGACCGAGTGGTACCAAGCGCCGGCCGAGCTGAAGCCAGCGCTCAAGAACCAGGCGCAGAAATTTCCCGGCCGTGGCGTGAACGTGCGCCGCCTCGACCATCTGAATCTTTTGGCGGCAGACGTGACTGCCACGCGCGAGTTCATGGAGCAGAAGCTCGGCATGCGCCTCACCGAGCAGATCGTGCTCGACAGCGGTATCGAGGCCGGTGCGTGGGTCACGGCCAACAACAAGAGCTATGACGTGGCGATCGCGCGCGACCACACCGGCACGCGCGGCCGCTTTCATCACTTCACTTACGCCACTGACACACGGGAAGAAATCCTGCGCGCGGCCGACATTTATCTTGAGAACGGTGTGTTCATCGAGACCGGCCCGCACAAGCACGCGATCCAGCAGACATTCTTCCTCTATGCCTATGAGCCCGGCGGCAATCGCGTGGAGATCGCCAATGCCGGCTCGCGGCTGATCCTGGCGCCGGATTGGAAGACGATCCGCTGGACGGAAACCGAGCGCAAGAAGGGTCAGGCGTGGGGTCTGAAAACCGTCGAGACGTTCCACACCTATGGCACGCCGCCGGTCGAGCACAAGTAGCTCGGCCGTCAGGCCGGCCCGATAAGCTCTTCCACCATAGCTGCCACGATATTCTCGGGACGAGTTTCAAGCCGCCGTGCGAAGCCGGGGGCAAGGCGCTCGGCCGTCCCGCGCAGAGCAGCGTTGCCGAATGTTTCGCCGATGACTTGAGCGAGCAAGGCAGGCTCGAGCGGATTGCCCGCCTGAAGGCGAAGGCAACGCCCCACGCCGAGCGCCTCCACGGCCCGTCCGGTGACGTCCATCGCGAGATTAGGCGGCAATACGATCTGCGGAATCCCGGCTGCGAGCGCACAGGATACAAGACCGAAACTGCCGAGTGAGACGATCAACCCCGAACGCGCCTGAATTTGTCCGAACGGAATTGGTTCGAGTTCTACCGTGACCTTCGCCGCGGTCAGCAGGTCAACGGCCTCGCGCGCAAGGTGACGAGCATGAAGCCGTACCGGCGCAGTATGCGCCACATCCGCAAGCGCCAACAGGACGGTCGATTGAAATTCAGAACCGGCGCTGAGATAGCAAAAAATTTCTTCGCCTGCTCGTCGTCCATTTCGCTCCCAGAAGGGCAGCGATGGCGAGACGGGTGGGATACGTCGCGTCTCCGTATATGGATCCAGCTCGGAAAAGGCGCCGACAGCCGTTCGATCGGCGTAAAATATCTCGGGCAGGTGACTCAAAGAGTTTCGTCCAGCGGATACAAACCATTCGTTGACGCGCGCGAGCGTTTCCGTCTCGTCAAAAATGGGCGTTCGGCCGAGATGGTCCAGGCTGATAAACCGATCCGCCTGCCAGGGCGGGAGCGTAAAAGCATCCCCCACCGCGATGGTTGGCACATGTCCGCGCGCGCTCAGCAGCGAGGCCGGTGCATAATCGGCGACAATGGCATGAGGGTCGGTGGCTGCGATCAGCCGACTAGCCTCGCCGAGCATTGAATCGGTGGTCTCGGGGGAATGAAGCCCCATCTGGACGAGGACATCCCCCATGGTCGCCGCCCGGCGGCGGATCGAACCATGTCCCGGGGACGGTTGCTTGGACCAAACCGGAGCATTGTGCCTGGTCCTGCCGTCGAGTTGCTCCCGAATAACGCCGAGCGCCTCGGTCGGAGGAAGCGCGAAAACCGGTTCATACCCTCGTTCGCCCAAGGCTTTAGCGATCCAGCCCAGACGCAGGAGATGCCCGGCTCCCCCGCCGAGCTCCCAGACCAGCAGAACGCGCTTTGCCATAGGGCCTTTATAACGGTTACGCCGGCCGGCGCCCCGGCCATGGCCCGGCCCGCGCCATCCGCTGCGGCCTGTTGCACCCGGGCGACAGTAGCGTGACGGCCGTCACTTCCCATGCGGCGCCATTGGAGCATAAAGCGCCCCTGTGATAAGGATCGGGAAGACGGGTCCAAGAGGCATTCGATGGCGATCAGCCGCTGGTTGAATACGGTTTCGACGATCGTGCTGGCGGCGTTCTTTGCCGCCGACGGCGCGGAGGCGCAGGGCACGCAGAAAATCGGCGTCGCTTCCGCCGTGAAAAACAAGGTCGAGACCGGCGGTGCGCGCCAGCTCACGGCCGGCAGCTCCGTCTTCGCGCGCGAAGTGGTGCGGACCGGCGAGCAGAGCGCGGCCCAACTCCTGTTTCTTGACGAGACGAGTCTATCGATCGGTCCGCAATCGGAAGTTACGCTCGATCGTTTCGTGTTCGATCCTAATCGCGGCGCCGGCAGTGTCGTTCTGAATGCGACCAAGGGCGCGTTGCGCTTTGTCTCGGGTTCGCAGCAGTCCAGCAGCTATCAGGTGCGGACGCCTGTCGCGACCATCGGCGTGCGTGGCACGATCTTCGATATCTATATCGGGATCGGCAAGGACGGCCCCTACGCGATCGTCATTCTTGTCGAGGGCTCGTTGACGGCGAACGGCCGGACTCTCAACAAGGCCGGACAGGCCCTTATTTTCTCGAAGGGCGGTGTGCAGCAAGTGAACTGGGACAGCACGCTCTTCTCCGTCGTCGGCGGCACGTGGAGTTTCCCGCTGTTCGGCAATCACTGGCGCATGGAAACGCCCGATTGGGCGAAGCAGGACTTCGATCAGGACCGCATCGAGCAATTGTTCGGGGGCGGCCCGACGTTCGACCCTTACGGCGGCTACGGCAACTAGGCAGTCTCCCTATCGACCGCTGTAGGCTTGGCTTCCAAACGTCGTTTCGCTGAAGGTTGGCGCCGGCGTGCCGGTTGGTGCCAGCGTATTGATGTGGCGCGGGACGATTACCTGTCCGCCCGCCTGCACCGTCTCATCGTCGCCGAGATTGCTCGCCTGCCGGATCGCCCAGGCCGGCACGCCGTAGAGCTTCGCAAGCTGCTCAATCGATTGGCCCGGCTGCAAGGTCACCGGCACGCCGCCGTCCCATAGCTCGATCGGCGCACGCATCGGCACAAGGTACTTGATCGAAACCATCTGCGTCTGGTCGAGCGGTTCAGGGAAAGCCACGACCTGCAAGACCTTCGCGATCACCTCGTCCTTGAGACGACGCGATTTGTCGATGTTCATGTGGCCGATTTCGAAGTGGTTGCGCAGGTCGACATTGATGAGCTGGCCGCGGAAGCCCTTCTGCGGATGGATGCGCCCACCGCCCAGCACATTGGTCGACTGATAGAGATTGATGAAGCGCTGGACGTTTGAAGGCACATCCGGCGAGAAACGGGTCGGATCGTACCCGACGATCAGCGCCACCGGAATGTTGTGCGCCTTCAGCCGCGTCGCAACATTGATCGACATGTCGGCGCCGTTCGAATGGCCGATCAGCACGATCGGCCAGCGCTCGGGGTCGGACTTGTAGAGTCTGATCGCCTCGTCGGCGATCTCGGTCCATTCGCTGTGGCGATGGGCGCTCGCCGTGGTGCCGCGCCGGTTGAGCTCGTCGGCGAGCTCCGTCATGCCGCCCGACCAGATATGGCCGATGCCGCGCATGATAAACACGCGGCCCGGCAAACGCGGCGTCGAGCGGTCGCTCGGATCCGCGTAGCCGGTCAAACCCGTGATGTCGATAAAGCCGATTCCGCCGCCGCAACCGGCCAGCCACGCCCCAAGCGCGGCAATGCCGGCGATACGCAACCACTGACGCATTGCGATCCACCGCCTCCTGACGCCCTCGTCCGAAACCCCAAGACGAGCGCGCTGTCCCGGCGCATGCGCCGTGAACGTCCCCCCGCAGGAGACACTGGGAACGGTTAATATTGACTTTCTAGGGGCCTACCCGCGGCCGGATTTGGATCGTGCGGCTCGGTCTTGACCCCTCTCGCGCCAGCGGCCATTGCTGCGCCGCCGTGAACAAGCACTTCCCGCTTCCCGACGATAAAGGCCGTTCCCAGGACGCGCCTTCGGTTTCGTTTGTCTCGCTCGGTTGCCCAAAGGCGCTGGTCGATTCGGAACGCATCATCACGCGGCTTCGCGCCGAGGGCTATGCGCTCTCGCGCGAGCATGCCGGTGCCGACATCGTGGTAGTGAATACCTGCGGCTTCCTCGACAGCGCCAAGGCCGAGAGCCTCGCCGCCATCGGCGACGCGATCAAGGAGAATGGCCGGGTCATCGTCACCGGCTGCATGGGTGCGGAGCCGGACGCCATTCGCGCGGCTCATCCGAGCGTGCTCGCCGTCACCGGGCCGCAGCAGTACGAGCAGGTCGTCTCGGCCGTCCATGAGGCGGTGCCGCCGAAGCACGATCCATTTCTTGATCTCGTGCCCGAACAGGGCATCAAGCTCACGCCTCGGCACTACGCCTATCTGAAGATTTCCGAGGGCTGCAACAATCGCTGTACTTTCTGCATCATTCCCCGACTGCGCGGGGACCTCGTCAGCCGACCGGCAGCCGATGTGCTGCGCGAGGCGGAACGGCTGGTCGCGGCGGGCGTAAAGGAGCTCTTGGTCATTTCGCAGGACACATCCGCCTACGGCATCGACGTGAAGTTTGCGGACAGCCGGTGGCGCGACCGCGAGGTGCGGGCAAAGTTCTTCGACCTCTCGAAGGAGCTTGGCTCGCTCGGCGCATGGGTGCGGCTGCACTACGTCTACCCTTACCCGCATGTCGACGAAGTCATTCCGCTGATGGCCGAGGGCAAGGTCCTGCCCTATCTCGACATCCCGTTTCAGCACGGCAGCCCGACGGTCCTGAAGCGTATGAAGCGGCCGGCGGCGCAGGAAAAGACCATGGCGCGCGTTGCGCGCTGGCGCGAAATCTGCCCGGATCTGACCATCCGCTCGACCTTTATTGTAGGCTTTCCGGGCGAGACGGATGCGGAGTTCGAAGAACTGCTCGCGTTCCTCGAGGAGGCGCAACTCGACCGGGTCGGTTGTTTCAAATACGAGCCGGTGCGCGGTGCGCCGGCGAACGATCTCGGGAACGCGGTTCCACAGCACGTCATGGACGAGCGGTACAAACGCTTCATGGAAGCGCAGCAGAAGATCAGCGCGAAGCGCCTGAAGCGGAAAGTCGGCCGTCGAGAGAAGGTAATCGTCGATGCGGTGGAAAGCGGTGCCATCCGGGGACGTACGCGCGGCGATGCGCCAGAGATCGACGGAGTCGTGCACCTTTCCGCGCGGCGGCCTGTGAAAGTGGGCGAGATCGTCACGGCGCTGATCGATCGCGCCGACGCCTATGACCTGCACGGGCAAGTCGTAGGCTTCTGATTACAGCCGGTAGGCCGTCCGGAAGCCGCCCCAGTGGCGGCCGAGCACGCGGATCGGCACGTCGATTTCCTTCATCCAGATCGTGACACCATTGCCCATGTCGCGCGGGTAGGACTGAATGAGGTAGGGCCGCGCGCTGCGCGCGGCGCACAAGCCGGCGCGATCATCGAAGATGCGGCGATTGCGGCAATGCGCGATGTTCCAGGTCACGTCATCGGCGCGCTGCGGGTGCGAATATTTCAGATTGTGCACCGGCAGATAGGCATTGCGGTCGACCGCCGCGCAGAAAATCATGCGGGGGTCGGATGACAACAGCTTCTCCTGGACGGGCGTCAGTAACTCTTCGAACAGCGGAAGATAGGGCGCCCAGTACTGCTGCGGGTTGGTGTTCGGAATCGGCTCGTAGCGGTTGTCAAACAACTGATCGAGCGGCAGGCGTCTCTGTGCCACCGCCTCCTCGAGCATGACGGAGATGCATGCGCCGGCCTCCTTGGCCACGTCGATGATCTCGCGGTTGTCAGCGCGGATCGTGGTCAGCGCGTTATCGAGCTGGCGCTGAAAACGCGGGTCGCTGCCAATGAAATGGATGTGCAGGCCGAGGTGCGAGGTATTCGCCAGCCTGCCGTCCGATCGTCCGATCTCGATGAGTTCGACCGAAACGGTGGCGCCCTTCACATCGGCCGGCAGAGCCTTCTCCGGCTCAATCAGCACGCCCCCCTCACCCAGGTCGACGATGCGCCCTGGCACACTCAGGCTCCCGAGCGACACGATCGCCGCGCGATCGCAAGGGAGGCGGTCGAAGCGGCGACGGTCGCCAATCTCGGTCTGCCGGAGGAAGATGCTGAGACGCGTGGCGAGTGTTCGCGCGAGGTCCGAAGCCACGCCGGCCGAGCGGTCGATCTCGCCGCTTTCCTCAGTCAGGCGCGAGACCGACAGGTTGATGTTCTTGGCGCGGTCGGAGACATCGTGGGTGAATTTCGAAGTGCCGGCGGCGTTCTGTGACAGCGCATTGGTGGTGGCGATCTGCTCGTCGACAGAACTCGCGATGCCTGAAAAGAGCGGGCGGATCTGTTCGAGCACGGCGGCGATGTCTTCAAGGGTACTGATCGACGCTTGTGCATCGTTCCGTAACGTATCGACCTGCTGCGATATCTCGGTCGTAGCGCGCTGAGTCTCGCCCGCGAGGGCCTTCACCTCGGCCGCGACAACGGCAAAGCCCTTGCCCGCATCGCCCGCGCGCGCCGCTTCAATACGTGCGTTGAGCGCCAGCAAATTCGTTTGTTTCGCAATGGTGGCGATCAGATTGACGATGCTGTCGATGCGGCTCGTGCTGTGGCGCAGACGGTCGACATGGTCTCCCGCGCGCGTGGCGGACTCGGTCGCATCGGCGGTAAGTTTCGTCGCCGCCGTTACTTGCTGACCGATCTCCGAAGCGGATTGAGCAAGCTGCTCCGTGGCTGTTGCAAGCACGGCGACGTTTTCGCTGGCGAGATCGGCGAGACCGGAGAGTTCGCCTGTGCTGCTCCGGATCGTGTCGAGCGAATGGGTGGAGGCGCCAATTCCGTCATGGACGCGGTCCGCCGCGCGGCCGACGCGTGAGATCAATTCGCGCAGGTCGGCTTCGAGGAGATTGAGGGACTCGCGGACGCGGGAGGCAAGATCGTCGGGCGCAGCCGCAAGCTCGGCCACAGCCGCCGTCGGCGCAGGTTCGGCTGGTACCGCCGCGGCGGTGTTCCCGCGCAAGAGGCGGGCGAACAGAGCCATCGATGTTCGAGGGGCCAGTCGGCCCTCTTCGCCTTTGAGTGTGCGTTTCCCCGCCTTGGCCCTATCCGAGTCGCGGCGCTGCGTTAATGCCGCAATTCGGCTAAGCGGTGGCAATACAATACCGATGGCTGTTATGCCTTCAGCAGGTCGCGCAGTGCTTCGGCAACGATCTGAATCGCGGCCTCAAGGTCCTTCAAGCGGATGTTCTCGTCGGCGCGGTGGGCGTTGGCCTCAAGAATCGAAAGCGGTCCGGCGCCATAGAGAACGACGGGGATTTTCGCCGCCGCGTAATGGCGGGCGTCGGTGTAAAGCGGGACGCCAGTGGGCTTGATCTTCTGCTTCAAGACCGTCGCAGCGTGACGCTGGATGGGGACGACGAGACGCTCGATGCCTTTCAAAGGCTTCAGTGGCTCGGCCAGCAGGATCCGCTTCACCTCGACCTTGATGCCTTTGCCCGTCCCGGCCTTCTTGATCAGCGCCGTCAGTTCACGTTCGACCTTGCGGCCGTTTTCTTCCGGGATCAGGCGGCGATCGATACGGAATGTGACGAGGTCAGGGACGACGTTGGTGTTGATGCCGCCCGAGATGAGTCCGACATTGAGCTTGGGCGAACCGATGCCCGCCGTCTTGCTTTTCGTCTTCCCCAGCCGCTTCCGTTCGGCGTAAAGGGCCGTGAGGATCTGATTGGCTGCGACCAAGGCGTCGTGGCCGGTTTCGGGCATGGCCGCGTGGGCCTGCTTTCCGTGCACGGCGATTTCCAGATGCAGGCAGCCGTTATGGGCGGTCACGATCGAATACGAGAAGCCCGCGCAGATGACGAGGTCGGGCCTGGTCAGCTTCTGGTCGAGCAGCCATTTTGGCCCGATATCGCCGCCTGCTTCCTCGTCGTAGGTGAGATGGATTTCGACCGTTCCGTTCAGTCCCTCAGGCTTTGCTTTGAGCGCACGCAGGGCAAAGGCATAAGTCGCGAAATCGGATTTCGACACCGCGGCGCCGCGCCCGTACACGGCGCCGCCTTTCTCGATTGCGGCATACGGATCGACGCTCCAGCCGAGACCGGGCGGCACCACGTCGCCATGGGCGTTGAGCGCAATCGTCGGGCCGTCGGCGGTCCCGAATTTCTCGCGGATAACGAGGTTCGTGACCGAGCGCATTCCATGCTTGCGCACGAGCGCGTCGGGCACCTTGTGCTGCTCGACCTTGAAGCCGAGGTCTTCAAGCAGCTTTGCGGACTCGAGCGCATGCCGCGCGCAGTCGCCGGGCGGGTTGTCGGACGGGATGCGCACGACATCCTTCAGAAGTTTCACGGCGCGTGTGAAGTCGTAGTAGTTGTCAGCCACGGCTGAAACCTTTCCGGATTTAACGGGATGGCGGTTTGAAGCGCTCTATGAAGCGCACGAGTGCGGCAATGGCGATGCCCATGTCGGCCGGGCTCGCATATTCCGCCGGGTTATGACTGATCCCCTCGCGGCAACGTACGAACAACATGCCGTAAGGGCAGAGCTTCGACATCATGAGCCCGTCATGGCCGGCGCCTGAGGCGAGCGACAACGGCTGCGCGCCGATCGCCGTCACGGCTTGTGCGAGTTGATCCTGAATGGATTGAGCGGCCGGCGTGGTCGGGATGCTGTGAATCAACTCGCAGGAAAATTCGAGCCCACGCCGGCCGGCGATCGCGCCTGCCTCAGACTTGAATCGTTCGATCGCCGTCTCGCGCGCCTCATCTGACGCAGCGCGCAGGTCGAGGGTGAAGTTGGCTTCGCCCGGAACAATATTCGCCGCACCGGGCCGCGAGTCGATGATGCCGACGGTCGCCACCATCTGATCAGCGGCGAAGTCGCCGGCAATCTTCTCTGCGAGCAAAACCATTTCAGCCGCGCCGGCGAGTGCATCGTGTCGCAGCCGCATGGGAATCGTGCCGGCGTGACCGGCGACGCCCTTCACGCGTAGTTTCAGGCGCGTCTGGCCGACAATCGCCGTGACAACCGCGAGCGGCTGGTTTTCGGCTTCGAGTACCGGGCCCTACTCGATATGAATCTCGACATAGGCAGCAGCGTCTCCCGGCGGGATCGCGCCGTCGGCGATCTTGGCGGGGTCTTTGCCGTAAGTCTTCAGCGCCTGCTCAAATGTGATGCCCGCGGAATCAACTAGCTCGAGATGGCGCGGATCGAAGTGCCCCGCGAGGGCGGCAGAGCTGGGCAGCGTCGAGTGGTAGCGCGAGCCTTCCTCGTCGCCGAAGGCCACCAGCTCAAGACCCATCGCCGGCAGCGCGTTGCGGCGGCGGAGCGCATCGACCGCGAGGATCGGCGCAACCACGCCAAGCGGGCCATCATAACGGCCGGCGTCGACTACCGTGTCGATATGCGAGCCGAGAATGAGATAGGGCGGCTTGCCGATCCGACCTCGTACATTGCCGATCTCGTCCTCGAACACCTCAAGCCCGATCTCGCGCATCCATTGCGCGACGAGGTCGGCGGCGCGGCGGTGCTCGGGCGAAAGGAATAGTCGTATAAGCCGATCCGGGTCCGCGGAAATGGCTGCAAGCTCATCCAGCATCGCCTCGGC
>JAICQA010000281.1 GCA_025929595.1 Xanthobacteraceae bacterium | reverse complement strand
GATCAGCTTGCCCAAGGTCTTGCCGACGCGTTCTTCGAGGAGCGGCCCGAGATCGCCATCGTCAAGAAGACGCGTGGCTCGAGCGGGCTCGTGCGCTCCGATTTCTACGACTGGCCCGCCCAGGTGCCGGAACTGCTCGAAAACGAAAAGCTGCACGCGATCGTCGTCATGCTCGGCACCAACGACCGGCAGGCGCTGCGCGACGAGAAGGGCGCCTACGAAATCCGTTCCGACCGCTGGCGCGAACTCTATATCGAACGCGTCGATGCGATGATCGATGCGGCGAAGGCCAAGGGCGTGCCGGTGATCGTCGTGGGTCAGCCGTCGATGCTGCTGCCGCGCCTGCACGCCGACATGCCCTACATCAACGAAATCCTGCGCGAGCGCGCGGCCGCCAAGAGCGTGCTGTTCGTCGACGTGTGGGACGGCTTCGTGAACGAGAACGACCAGTTCGTCACCATGGGTCCGGCGCTCGACGGTCAGACCCGCCGTCTCCGTATCGGCGACGGCGTGCATTTCACCCGCGCGGGCGCGCGCAAGCTGGCGCATTACGTCGAGCGCGATCTCGTGAAGTTGTTCAGCGGTGCGCCGGGCAGCGTGCCGCTCATTCCGCAGACGGAGCCCGAGTCGACGGCGCCGGCCGGGCGGCCGGTTTCGGGTCCCGTCGTGCCGCTCAATCAGCCCGCCGGCCCGGTCGGCGGATTGGCCGGCGGCGGTCAGCCGGCGCGGGGCGGAAGCGGGACCGCCGCGCGCATACTCGTCGAAGGTTCGCCGGCCGAGCCTGTGGCGGGACGTGCCGACGACTTCCGCTGGCCGCGCAGCGAGGTGAAGATCGCGCCCTATGAGCCGCCGGCCGGTGCCAGGGCGGCGCCCGCACCGCAGGAGCAGCAGGCCGCGAAACCATCGGTGCAGCCCGCGCCGCCCGAGACGACACAGGGCAGCGGACAGTTGCCGCGCGTGATCACGCCGTCGCGCGACGGCCCGAAGATCATCACGGTGCCGGAAGCGCCAAGGGGGCGGTAAACCAAACCGTCATGGCCGGGCTTGTCCCGGCCATCCACGTCTTTCAAATCTGAAAAGTGGTTAAGGCGTGGATGCCCGCGACAAGCGCGGGCATGACGTTTTCTGCATTAGCGCGGCAGGGTGCTCGAACCCATCAGGAATTCGTCGATCGAGCGCGCGGCCTGGCGGCCCTCGCGGATCGCCCAAACGACGAGCGACTGGCCGCGGCGCATGTCGCCGGCGGCAAAGACCTTCGGCCTTGAGGTCTGATACTTCAATACATTGGCTTCAACGTTGCCGCGGCCGTCGAGCTTCAGGCCGAGCGTCTCGACCATGCCGGCGTGGACCGGCGAAACGAAGCCCATCGCGAGCAGCACGAGGTCGGCCTTCACCTCGAACTCGGTGCCGGGGATCGGCTTGAACTGCGCGTCGGCGCGGGCGCAGTGCAGCGTCTGCACGTGGCCGTTCTCGCCTTCGAATTTCGTCGTCAGCACCGCGAAGTCGCGCTCGGCACCTTCCTCATGGCTCGACGAGGTGCGCAGCTTCAGCGGCCAGTTCGGCCAGGTGAGGTCCTTGTTCTCCTTGACCGGCGGCTCCGGCATGATCTCGAAATTCGTCACCGACAGCGCGCCCTGGCGGATCGAAGTGCCGATGCAGTCGGAGCCGGTGTCGCCGCCGCCGATGACGACCACGTGCTTGCCGGAAGCAAGGATCGGCTTCACGCCGTCCTGCGGCTCGTTCGCGACGCGGCGGTTCTGCTGCGGCAGAAAATCCATCGCAAAATGAATGCCCGCAAGATCGCGGCCCGGGATCGGCAGATCGCGCGGCTTCTCCGCGCCGCCCGTCAGCAGCACCGCGTCGTGCTCGGCGACGATCTTGTCGATGTCGGCGTTCACGCCGACATGCTGGTTATAGTGGAAGACCACGCCTTCGGCCTGCATCTGCTCGACGCGGCGATCGATGTGGTGCTTCTCCATCTTGAAGTCGGGAATGCCGTAGCGTAGCAGGCCGCCGGCCTTGGCCCAGCGCTCATAGACATGCACTTGGTGACCCGTGCGGGCGAGCTGCTGCGCGGCCGCGAGACCCGCGGGACCCGAGCCGACGATTGCGATCGTCTTGCCGGTCTTCCTGGCCGGCGGCTCGGGCACGACCCAGCCGTTCTCATAGGCTTTGTCGATGATGGCGCATTCGATCGTCTTGATCGTCACCGGCTCGTCGATGATGTTGAGCGTGCAGGACGCCTCGCACGGAGCCGGGCAGACGCGGCCGGTGAACTCCGGAAAGTTGTTCGTCGAGTGCAGGTTGACGATCGCTTCCTTCCAGTCGTCGCGATAGACGAGATCGTTCCAGTCGGGGATCTGATTGTTGACCGGGCAGCCCTGGTGGCAATACGGAATGCCGCAATCCATGCAGCGCGCCGCCTGGTCGCGCAATTCTTTCTCGGGCAGCGGCTGCACGAACTCACGGTAATGGCGAATGCGCTCGGCTACGGGATCGTAGTCCCGATCGTCGCGATCGATTTCGAGGAAGCCGGTGATCTTTCCCATGGATCAGGCACCGGCGGCGGCGAGCCGCGGTTTCTCCGCTTCTTCCTGCGCTTTCAGCTCCAGGAGCGCGCGGCGGTACTCAACCGGCATGACCTTGCGGAATTTCGGCAGATACGCGCTCCAGTTCGCCAGAATCTCGGCGGCGCGGCGCGAGCCGGTGAGGCGGGCGTGGTTCGAGATCAGATGGTGCAGGCGCGCTGCGTCCATCGTGGTCATGTCGGACATGACATCGACGCGGCCCGAGGTTTCGAGGTCGCCGGCATGGCCGAAATAGGTGGCGTTGATATTTTCCTCCTCGGGCAGCGGCTCGAGCTCCACCATCGCCATGTTGCAGCGGGTTTCGAACGTGCCGTCCTCATCGATCACATAGGCGAGGCCGCCCGACATGCCGGCCGCGAAGTTGCGGCCGGTGCGGCCGAGCACGACGACAACACCACCGGTCATGTATTCGCAGCAGTGATCGCCCGCGCCCTCGACGACGGCGATGGCGCCCGAGTTCCTGACGGCAAAGCGCTCGCCGGCGACGCCACGGAAATAGCACTGGCCTTCGATGGCGCCGTAGAGAACCGTGTTGCCGACGATGATCGAGTCTTCCGGCACGATGGCGCTGTCGCGCGGCGGGTAAATGACGAGGCGGCCGCCGGAGAGGCCCTTGCCGACATAGTCGTTGGCTTCGCCTTCAAGCTCGAGCGTGACGCCGCGCGCGAGCCAGGCGCCGAAGCTCTGGCCCGCGGTGCCCTTGAGCTTCACATGCACGGTGTCGTCGGGCAGGCCGGTGTGGCCGTAGATCTTCGCGATCTCGCCCGAGAGCATCGCGCCGGCGGTGCGATCCACGCTGCAAATCGCGGTTTCGATCCTGACCGGCGCGCCGCGGTCGATGGCCGCGCGCGCTTCCGCGATCAGCCTGCGGTCGAGGATCTTGTCGATCTTGTGGTCCTGCGGCTCGCAGCGGAAGATGTTGACGCCCTCGGGCGCGTCCGGCTTCAGGAACAGGCGCGAGAAGTCGAGGCCCTTGGCCTTCCAGTGATCGACGACGCGCGTGCGGTCGAGCATCTGCATCTGCCCGATCATCTCGTCGAACCTGCGATAGCCGAGCTGCGCCATGATCTCGCGCACTTCCTCGGCGACGAAGAAGAAGAAATTGACGACGTGCTCGGGCGCGCCTCTGAAGCGCTTTCTGAGCACCGGGTCCTGCGTCGCGACGCCGACCGGGCAGGTGTTGAGGTGGCACTTGCGCATCATGATACAGCCGAGGGAGATCAGCGGCGCAGTCGCGAAGCCGAACTCATCCGCGCCGAGCAGGGCGCCAACCAGCACGTCGCGACCCGT
>JAICQA010000433.1 GCA_025929595.1 Xanthobacteraceae bacterium | reverse complement strand
TTGCCGTCGAGCGAAAAGCGCGACGTGCCGTCGGGCATGAGGCCCTGGCCCTGCGTGGCACGGATCGCCGTGCAAAGGTTGGTCTTGCGCGACAGACAGGAGGGGCACTGGCGGCATTCGGGCGTGTAGAGCGGAATGACGTGGTCGCCTTTTTTCACGCTCGTTACATCGGGGCCGACATCGACAACGATGCCTGCGCCCTCATGGCCAAGGATCGACGGGAAGATACCTTCGGGATCGGCGCCGGAGAGCGTGAATTCATCGGTGTGGCAGATGCCGGTGGCCTTGAGTTCCACCATCACTTCGCCGGCCTTCGGTCCTTCGAGCTGAACCGTCGTCACCTCAAGCGGCTTGCCCGCCGCCACCGCCACCGCCGCACGCACGTCCATTGGCTTTCTCCCGCCTATTGGTCTGTCTCTGGTGCCAGAGCGGGACCGGCCGGGCAATGCAAAACGGCGCGGGGAGTCCCGCGCCGTTCCCGGCAGAGGGCGAGTGGGCAGCAATCAATCGTGTTCGAATTTCGTCACTTCTCCGCTCTGCCCGTGAATATCGATCTCGATCTTGCGGCCGTCCTTGTCGCGGCCTTCGATCTCCCACTTGCCGTCGTCCTGCTCGATCTCGGTGAACTTCACGACGCCACGGTCGGAGGCGATCTGGCGGGCCTGCTGTTCGCTGACCTTGAATTGCTGGGCTAGTGCGGGGCTCGCGGTGAGGCCTGTGGCGAGCGCAAGCGCAAGCAAAGCGGATTTCATGGGGTGTCCTTTCTGCGAATGCCGGTGCGTTCACAGGTGGGACGCCGAGGCGTATTCACCAAAAGCGATAACGCCGAAGTTATCGCGCGTTGAGCCAACCGGCGGCGATGGCGAGATCCTGACGCGTCAACTGATGACTGGCCGAAAGGACTTCGTAGCGCACGTCGGCGCCCAGGCCGCGCAGCGTGTCGGCGAGCTTGCGGTGAACTTCGCTGGGGACGATCGGGTCCATGTTGCCGTTGACGATCAGTACCGGCATGCCGTTCAGCGCGGGCTTCTCCGGCGGATCGAAGGGCAGCATGCCGCGCAGGAGGATCGCGCCGGCAAGCGCATCAGGGCGCGCGAGCATCAGCGACCAGGCGATGTTGGCACCGTTGGAAAACCCGAGTGCGATCGGTTTCCCGATTCCGTAGTGCGCACGTGCTGCCTCGAGAAATTTCGCCAGTTCTTCCGTTCGCGCGCGCAGGTCGTCGATGTCGAACACGCCTTCGCCGTGCCGCCTGAAAAAGCGCGGCATGCCGTTCTCCAGCACTTTGCCGCGCGGAGAGAGCAGGGCCGAACCCGGCGAGAGTTGCTGGCCGAGCGGAAGGAGATCGTCCTCGCTACCGCCGGTGCCGTGCAGCAGGAGGAGAGGCGTCTTGCCCTCCGCTTCGGCGGGGACGAAGCGATGAATGAAGCCGAGATCGCGATTTTCCTGCATGGCGTTTCCAAGCAAAAGGCGCGGCTTTCGCCGCGCCTCATTGTAGATGACCGCCGCGTCCGCGTCAGCGCGGCTGCGGGACAATTCGAATGTAGGGTTTCGGCGACTTCCAGCCCTGCGGGTAGGTCTTCTTCGCGTCGTCGTCGGTGACGGAGCCGGCGATGATCACGTCCTCGCCCTGTTTCCATTGCGCGGGCGTCGCCACCTTGTGCTTCGCGGTGAGCTGGAGGCTGTCGATCACGCGCAGCACTTCGTCGAAGTTGCGTCCGGTGGTCATCGGATAGACAAGGATGAGCTTGATCTTCTTGTCAGGGCCAATGACGAAGACGTTGCGCACGGTCTGGTTCGTCGCCGCCGTGCGGCCTTCCGACGTGTTGCCGGCGTCGGCGGGCAGCATGCCCCAAGCCTTCGAGATCGAGAGGTCGGTGTCGCCGATCATCGGATAGTTCGGACCGAAGCCCTGCGTCTCCTCGATGTCCTTCGCCCACTTGGCGTGATTGTCGACCGGG
>JAICQA010000392.1 GCA_025929595.1 Xanthobacteraceae bacterium | reverse complement strand
TGATTGATGGCTTCGACCGTCTGCGGCATGACGCCGTCGTCGGCCGCGACCACGAGCACCACGATATCCGTGACCTTCGCGCCGCGTGCGCGCATCGCCGTGAAGGCCGCGTGGCCCGGGGTGTCGATGAACGTGACCTTGGCGCCGCTCTTGGTCGTTACCTGATAGGCGCCGATATGCTGGGTGATGCCGCCGGCTTCGCCCTGCACCACGTCGGTCTGGCGGATGGCGTCGAGCAGCGACGTCTTGCCGTGGTCGACATGGCCCATGATGGTGACGACCGGCGGGCGCGGTTCGAGATGTGCCTCATCGTCCGGCGTGTCGAACAGGCCCTCGACCACGTCGGCTTCGGAAATGCGGCGCACGGTGTGGCCCAATTCCTCGGCGATCAATTGCGCCGTATCGGCGTCGATCGAGTCGGTGATCTTGAGCATCTGGCCCTGCTGCATCAGCAGACGGATCACGTCGACCGCGCGCTCGGCCATGCGGTTGGCGAGTTCCTGGATCGTGATCGCTTCCGGGATCACGACCTCGCGCATGATTTTTTCTTTCGGCTGATCGGACGGGCGGTGGCCCGTCATGCGCTGCGTGCGGCGGCGGAACGCGGCGAGCGAGCGTTGGCGCTCGTCGTCGCCGGACAATGCGGTGACGACCGTGAGTCGCCCGCGCATCTTACGCTCGCCGGTCGGAGCGCGCGTGGGTTTCGGAGCCGCCGCTGTCTTGCCGCGCCGGGCGGTACGTGGGCCGCCTTCTTCGTCCTCGTCGGCGGTGATGGTGCGGGGCGCGCCGGGCAGGCCCAGCGTCTTCGACGTCTCGTCGGTGCCGAAACGCTTGCGCGCCTCCTGCTCCGCCTTGCGCTTGGTCTCTTCCTCATGCGCGCGGCGTGAATCTTCTTCGCGCTTGCGCGCTTCGGCGGCTTCACGCTCGGCGCGCTCGGTCGCTTCGCGGCCGACACGGCGGCGCGCTTCTTCTTCGGCAGTCTTGCGTTCTTCGGCCTCGCGCACCCGTGCGTCGGCGAGCGCGTGTGCGCGCGCGCTGCGCTCTTCCTCGGTGAGCGTGCGCAGCACGACGCCCGATGGCTTGGGACCGTCCTGCGGAGCGGCCGCGGGCCCGGGCGCGGCGGCCTTGGCGCGTGGCGCCTTGTCGGCAGGCGCGGGGGCGGGTGCCGCGGTGAGCTTCGCGACCGGCTCGGGTTTTGCCTCCGCTCCGGCTCCGACGACGCGCCGCTTTACCTTCTCGACCACGACCGCTTTGGTGCGGCCATGGCTGAAGCTCTGGCGCACCGTTCCCTGCTCCACCGATCGCTTGATCGTCAGAGTCTTGGAGGGCGCCACGCGCAGCGTCTTCTCGCCGGTATCCTTCGTATCAGCCATTCCTGCTCCAAATCAGCCTGCTGTTTGCTGGGCCGCAACGGTTCCCGACCCAGCGGTTCCCCCGTCGCGCCAGCGATTTAGTCTCAGACAGCGTCCAAGAAAGCCCGCACCCGCAGGATGCGCGAGCAGGGCTGCATGTACCACATTTGGCCGTCCGAGCGCCAAGTCCAATTGCTCTCCGCGAAGGAAACGCATGACGGGCGGTTGGTCGCCCGAGGCCCGGGCGGCCGCGTCGAGCTTGCGGACGCCGTCGGGCTGGGCGTCGCGTGCATGGATCAGAAGCGCCACGTTTCCGGCATCGAGCGACGCCTCGACCTTGGCAGCACCGGTGACGACCTGGCCCGCCTTGTTGGCGAGCGAAAGACCTTCCAGTGCCGACTTCTCCAGGAGCCGCTCGACGAGTCCGGGCAAATCGTCGCCGACTTCCGCGTCGCCGCGGAACGCACGCTGGATCGACCGCTCGCGCAGCGCGCGCTCGAGCGATTGCCGCGTGGCCGTGACCCATACGCCGCGTCCCGGCAGCTTGCACTCGATGTCCGGCACGGCCCTTCCGTCGGGCGCCGCCACGAAACGGATCATGTCGGCGACCGGCCTGACCTCGCGCGTGGCGACGCAAAGCCGCTCGACACCCTTGCGGGCGCCGGCCAAGCCTTCGTCGGTTTCCACGCGTTCGATCGTTGCCGGCACTGCGGCCTCTCTTACTGTTGCGGCTCGGTCTCGGCGGCCTCTTCGACCGGAACTTCCGCCGGCGCGAGCGCGGCTTCGTCGATCCAGCCCGCCTTGACGCGCGCCTGCATCACGATCGCCTCCGCCTCGTCGCGCTCCACGCCGAGCCCGTCGAGAATGCCGGGCTCACGCTTGGACTCGCCGTCCTTGCGCTCGATCCAGCCGGTGAGATCGTCGGTCGCGCAACCGGCGAGGTCCTCGACCGTCTTGATCCCGTTCTCACCGAAGGCGACAAGCATGCGGCTGGTGACGCCCGGCACGTCGCGCACCGCGTCTTCGACGCCGAGTTCCG
>JAICQA010000475.1 GCA_025929595.1 Xanthobacteraceae bacterium | reverse complement strand
TCGTAGTGCCCGAGGTCGAGGTCGGTCTCCGCCCCGTCGTCGGTGACGAACACCTCGCCGTGCTGATAGGGGCTCATCGTGCCCGGATCGACGTTGAGATAGGGATCGAGCTTCCGGAGCCGGACGGAATAGCCGCGCGCCTGCAGGAGCGCGCCGAGTGCCGCCGATGCCAGTCCCTTACCGAGTGAGGAAACCACGCCGCCGGTGATGAAAATGTACCGCGCCATGGGACCCAAGCCTTAGACCTCCAAATTCGATTCGACGAGCGCTTTTGCTCGCCGTCACCAAAAAAGCGGAAGGGCCGGAACCCCGGCCCTTCTGTCGCCTATTTCGCTGGCGGCACCTGTGGGCCGCTCGATCCCTTCAATTGATCGAGGATGTTGCCCCCCGGTGCCGAAGGCGCGCCGGGCGCCGTCTGGCCCGGCTGCGGTACCCCGATGATGGAGCGGTCCTGCCGTCCCCAACCCGCGAGGATCGAGAGCAGCAGGCTGGTTGCAAAGAACACGGCCGCAAGAATACCGGTTGCACGCGTCAGCACGTTCGCCGAGCCGCGGCTGGTCATGAAGCCGCCGCCACCGCCGCCACCGATCCCGAGCGCGCCGCCCTCCGATTTCTGGAGCAGCACGACGCCGATTAGCGCGAGCACGACGAGCAAATGAACGACGATCAAAACGGTTTGCATTTGGAACCTATGGCGAGCCGGGCGGACCCATACACGATTGGAGACGGCGTTTCCACCTCTGGCGGCGGGCTGAATTCAGCACCTTAGATCGGCGTAAACGCCGCTCTTGCAAGCCCCTATCCGCGATAGGCGGCCACGATCCCGAGAAAATCCGCCGCCTTGAGGCTCGCGCCGCCGACCAGCGCACCGTCGACGTCGGCAGTCTTCAGGAGTTCCGGCGCATTTTCCGGCTTCACCGACCCACCATAGAGAATCCGGAACGCGTCGGCCGCAGGCCCGAACCGTTTCTTGAGCTCGTTCCGGATCGTGCCGTGCACCTCCGCGACATCCTTGGACGTGGGTGTAAGCCCCGTCCCGATGGCCCAGACCGGCTCGTAAGCGACGACTACCGTTTCCGGCTTCGCGCCATCCGGCACCGAACCTGCAAGTTGCCGCGACACAACCGCAAGCGTCTGCTTCGCTTCCCGCTCCGCCCGCGTCTCGCCGACACAGACGATGCAGACCAGCCCCGCTCGTAAGACTGCCTCTGCCTTCGCGCGAACCGTTGCGTCGTTTTCGCCGTGCTCCGTGCGGCGCTCGGAATGTCCGACGATGATCGCGCTTGCGCCGGCGTCCTTCAGCATCTCGGCCGAAAGATCGCCCGTATGCGCGCCCGAAATCTTGGCGTGGCAGTCCTGCGCACCAATGGCGACGCCCGACCCCTTCGCTCGCTCGGCAAAGGCGGCGATCAAGGTCGCCGGCGGGCACACGAGCAAATCGACCCGGGCGCGGAGCGCCGCGTCTCGGCCTTCAATCATGTTGTCGAGCTCCGCGACCGACGCACGAAGCCCGTTCATTTTCCAGTTACCCGCCACCAAGGGCCGCCGCGCTGACGCCATCCCGCTCCCCGAAGCCGTTTTCAGGCGGGTAG
>JAICQA010000315.1 GCA_025929595.1 Xanthobacteraceae bacterium | reverse complement strand
TGTCACGCCCCGCCTCCCCGTCAGGAGGTCGATCGGTCGTTGTGCCGAAGAGATGATCGCCGTGCCATCTGACACGACGCTAGCAAGGCGAAGACGGCTGAAGTTCGAAAGCGGCCTTTAACCCTAATCCGCGACGCGCCCGCTGGACGGCACGCGACGTCGCGCGAGGCACGGCTTCTGCAACTCCCTCCGTGAACCGGACGGCGCCGTCCCAAGACGGGCCGGTCCGCAGGAGCGAAGCCATGAAGAACGCCACCACGCGCGCCCTTTACGCCTACTGGGACCGGCTGCGCGCAGGCCGCGCGGCGCCGGAGCGCGGCGATCTCGATCCGGGCGCGATCCGCACCCTCCTCGGCGACGTATTTCTGCTCGAAATGGACGGGCAGGCCCGTCATAGCGTCCGGCTGGCCGGGACGCGGATCTGCACCCTTTTGGGACAGGAATGGAGAGGCCGCGCCTTTGACGGCCCGTTTCCCGACGGCGACCGCCGGGAACTCCACCTTCTGCTCGACGGTGTCTGCGCCGCCGCCGCCCCCGTCGTCGCAGGCGTCGTCGGCGAAACGGCCGACGGCCGCCGGCTCGACCTCGAAATGCTGATCCTTCCGCTGCGCCACCGCGGCCGCACCCATGCCCGCCTGCTGGGCTCGCTGTCCTGCGAGCACTGGCCCTACTGGGCCGGACAAGCGCCGCTTTCGCGCCTGCGGCTGGTTTCCTTCCGGCACCTGTCCGGCGAACGCGAGACCGCTGCCGTCGCGCCCGTCCCCGCCATTCCCCGCCCGGCGCTGGGCCGGCTGCGCCTCCTCCCCGGCGGACGGGCCTGAAACGCCTATTCTAACGTTAAATAGGCGTTACGGGCCGTTAACTCCGAGCCCGTTATTGTCCGGCCGGGAAGGCGTAATACCGGCTGGTCGAAATGGCTGATGCAAGACAAGCGGCAGTGCTTCCGCTCGCTCAGGAGCGACGCCGCCACCAGCGTGTGAAGGTGAATCTGACCGGCCGCTTCATGCGCGAGGACCGGCAGGAATATCCGTGCCAGACGGTCAACATGTCCCCGGGCGGCGCGCTGCTGCAGTCGGACATGCCGCCCCACGTCGGCGAGCACATCGTCGCCTATATCGACCATGTCGGCCGCGTTGAAGGCCGCTGCACGCGGGTCAACGGCAACCAGTTTTCGATGACGATTTCCGCGACGCTCAGGCGGCGCGACAAGCTCGCGGATCAGCTCACGTGGTTCGCGAACCGCAACATTCTCGGCCTGCCGGAAGACCGCCGCCACAAGCGCTTCGAACTGCGCAATCCGCGCACGACCCTCACGCTGCCCGATGGCTCGACCATCGAATGCCGCGTCGTCGACGTTTCGCTCTCAGGCGCAGCCGTCGCAACCAAGGTCAAACTTCCGCTCGGCTCCCCCGTCCATCTCGGCCGCACGCCGGCCCGCGTCATCCGCCATCTCGACACAGGCGTCGCGCTCGAATTCTCGCGCCTCCAGAATCCGGACACGCTCGAGCACAATCTCGGCGGCGACGTCTGACGCGCTGAACAATCTTCCTTTGATCGCGCCGGCCTTCGGGCCGGCGTTTTCGTTTGTGCCGCGGCCTTTGCGCGGCATCGGCATGCGCCTCAATCGTTCAAATTTTAGGAAAACTGGATTCAAGTTTTCGACAAATACAATTCAAGTACAGATAAATATTATAGAGTAATTCTGTGGCAGAATTAGACGAGGCTCAAGTCGTCCGTGCCTATAGTCCTTCCCAAGAACGGGAGGGGTTGAGGAAATGGACGCCGTGTATCGCAGAAAGCGATGGCTCTTCGCGGCCGCTCTGGCGGCGGTCGCAACCTGCATCGCAACGCCGGCTTCGGCGCAGCTGCGCGAACCTTTGCGTTATGTGGCGGTCGGTGAAGTTTCGCGTCCGCCGATTGGCTGGGTGCAATTCTGTCAGGACCGTCCCTGGGAATGCCGCACGCAGGCGGTGGAAGCACGCGACGTCGAACTGACGTCGAACGCGTTGCGCGAGCTTGAGCGCGTGAACCGCTACGTCAACGCGCGCGTGAAGCCGGTCACGGACCTCGAGCAATACGGCGTCGTCGAAAAGTGGACCTATCCGGAGTCGGGCAACGGCGACTGCGAGGATTACGTGCTCCTGAAGCGCCGCATGCTGCTCGAACTCGGCTGGCCGCGCTCCGCGCTCCTCATCACGGTCGTGCGCGACAAGAAGGGCGACGGCCACTCGGTGCTGACCGTTCGCACGGATCACGGCGAGCTCGTGCTCGACAACCAGGTCGAGGAAATCCTCGCCTGGCAGAACACAGGCTACCGCTACACGAAACGTCAGTCCCAGAGCGACCCGAATGTGTGGGTGTCGCTCGGCGATCCGCGCCCGATCCCGTACGTCGCGGCGCAGTAACAGGAATCGAGATCGCAACCCCGGTCACGTCCCCACCCCTCCCCGTCCCCGGACCGGAGTTGCGGAGGCCGGCTCTTCCCCCAAGGAGCCGGCCTCACCCTTTTCAGGGCATCACATCTTCAGGGACAGCATCTGGTGTGTATGAGCGTGGGCGGCTGGCCTGCGCGAGCTTCCACATCGGCCAGGTAAGACCGGCACCTGCGAGCAGAACGATCAGCACTTGCCAGTCGCGCACAATCGCGAGCAAGACGAGCGGCAGCGCGACCGCGATGCAGGCCAGCACGATGACGGACCCGAGAACGATGTAATAGCGGGCCGCGGTCTGCCCGGCGTGATACTGAAGTCCGGCCGGCTTCAACGTGTCGAGCCGTGCGTGCAGCATGCGGATGAAGTCCGCATAAATGCCCGCTCCCCGCTCATCCACCGCTCCGCGCGACGTACCGCTGTAGAACGTGACGACCGCGCCGTCGTAGAAGCGCAACACGCTGAAATAGATATTACCCGTCTTGCCGCCGATGGTCGTGCATAGCTGGATCGACGCGAGATCGGCATAGCGATATCGCCGCTCGCCGCCCTCGCCCTCCCAGGCGAGACCTTCGGCATCGAGCGTGACGCCGCCCTCCTGGAGCTTCCAATAAATGCCGGGACCGGCCTCGCGGAGGAACAGATCGAAATGCAGTTGCTTCGGCGTATCCACCGGGAAGCTCCGCCGTCAGTCGATGCGCTTGAAGCCTGTGGCATAGCGCGGCCAGCGGTCGCTGTAGGACTTCGCGGCGAGCCTGAGCATTGCAGCCGCCTTCTCATCGAGCGTGCGGATCGAGCGCGCGGGCGAGCCGACGACCAGCGCGTTGTCGGGAAATTCCTTGCCCTCGGTGACGAGCGCACCGGCCCCGACGATCGAGTTCTTGCCGATCCTGGCGCCATTCAGGAGCACCGCGCCCATGCCGATCAGGCTGTTGTCGCCGACCGTGCAGCCGTGGACGACGGCGCGATGGCCGAGCGTGCAACCTTTTCCCGT
>JAICQA010000418.1 GCA_025929595.1 Xanthobacteraceae bacterium | reverse complement strand
CCTTGGTGGCGAGGATGTAACGGCGCTCGCCGTCGGCGTACTTGATCAGCGCGATGTGGCTGGTGCGGTTCGGATCGTGCTCGATGCGCTCGACCACGCCCTTGATGCCGTCCTTGTCGCGACGGAAGTCGATGATGCGGTACTTGTGCGCGTGACCGCTGCCCTGGTGACGCGTCGTGATGCGGCCGACGTTGTTGCGGCCCGAGTGATGCTTCTGCTTCGCGGTCAGCGGCTCGTGCGGGCCGCCCTTCCACAGGTGCGACTTGTCGAGCTTGACGCGGAAGCGCGTGCCCGGCGAAGTCGGTTTCATCTTGATGACTGGCATGTCTATCTACCTTAGGCCTTGATCTTGGCTTCGTAGTCGATCGTCTGGCCCGGGGCGAGACGAACGTAGGCTTTCTTGATGTCCTGGGTGCGACCCTGCAGCCGGCCGAAGCGGCGCGACTTGCCGGTCTCGTTCACCACGTTCACCTTCGCGACCTTCACGCCGAACATGAGCTCGACCGCGGCCTTGATCTCGGGCTTGGACGAGTTGCGAAGCACGCGGAACGAATAGGTGTTCGTGTCCTGCATCGCGAGCGAGGTCTTCTCGGTGATGTGCGGGGCGGTGAGCAGGTTAATCAGTCGTTCTTGACTGGGCTTTCCCTGACTCGCGACCTTCTTCGGCGCGTCCTTGATGTCGACGACCTTCGCCTTGGCGGCCTTCGGGGCCTTGGGGGCCTTCGGCGCCTTGGCGGCCTTGGCCTTCACAGCTTTTTCGGCGCTCATTGCAGGCGCTCCTCGATGTGTTTCACGGCCGCCGAGGTCACCAGCACCTTGTCGTAGCTGGCGAGCGAAAGCGGGTTCAGCGCCGACACCGGCAGCACTTCGACGTGCGCGATGTTGCGCGCGGCGAGGAACAGCTTCTCGTCGATCGCCTCGACGATGATCAACACGTGGTCGAGGTTGAGCTTCTTGAGCTTCTCGGCGACCTGCTTGGTCTTCGGCGCGTCGACCGTGAAGTCCTGCGTGACGACCAGGCGATCCTGGCGCACGAGCTCGGAGAGCATCGACTGCAGCGCGCCGCGGTACATCTTCTTGTTCACTTTCTGCGCGAAATCGCGCGGCTTCGCGGCGAACGCACGGCCACCGCCCACCCAGATGGGCGAACGGATCGAGCCGGCGCGCGACGTGCCGCCGCCCTTCTGCGAACGCGGCTTGCGGCCGCCACCGCGCACTTCCGCCTTGGTCAGCTGGGCCTTCGTGCCCGAACGACCGGCGTTGCGATAGGCCGTGACGACCTGGTGCACGAGCGCTTCGTTGAATTCCTTGCCGAAGATCGCGTCGGAAACCGCGAGCTCAGCTCCGCCATTGGCAACTTTGAGTTTCATGTGTGCCGCCAATTACTTCTTGTTGGACGTGCCGGTGTTGATCTTGCTCGGCGCGACCTTCTTGCGACGCTTCTGCGCCTCGGCCTTCGTCGACGGGCGCACGATGACCTGGCCGCCTTCGGCGCCCGGAACCGCGCCGCGGATCAGCAGCAAATTACGTTCGACGTCGATCTCGACGACCTTGAGGTTTTCCGTCGTGCGGCGCACGACGCCCATGTGACCGGACATGCGCTTGCCCTGGAACACGCGGCCCGGGGTCTGGCGCTGGCCGATCGAGCCCGGGGTTCTGTGCGATACGGACACGCCGTGCGTCGCATGGTGGCCGCCGAAGTTGTGGCGCTTCATCGTGCCGGCGAAGCCCTTGCCGATGGTGGTCCCCGTGACATCGACAATAGCGCCGACTTCGAACAGGCCCGCCTTCAGCTCGGTGCCGACCGCGAGATCCGCACCTTCCTTCTCGGAGAGACGGAATTCGACGAGTGACTTGCCGGGCTCGACGTTCGCCTTCGCGAAGTGGCCCGCGGCAGCCTTCGAGAGAAGCTGCGGACGCTTCTTTCCAAAGGACACCTGGATGGCGCGATAGCCGTCTTTCTCGACGGATTTCACTTGAGTGATGCGGTTCGGCAGCACTTCGATGACGGTTACCGGAACCGTCTCGCCCGCATCCGTGAAGATGCGAGTCATGCCGGCCTTGCGGCCGATAAGAGCAACGCTCATGACTTTCCTCT
>JAICQA010000033.1 GCA_025929595.1 Xanthobacteraceae bacterium | reverse complement strand
GTCCTTGCCCTGCGCGTGAACGGGCGCAGGTGCGATCAGGGCAGCCAGCAGCGCGAGGGCAGCAAGACGATACATGGATGACTCCGGAGTTGTTTTCAGGATTTCTTTGCGAAGCGCGCGCGCAGGCGCTTTTCGACGGCCGCCGGCACAAAGGCGGAGACGTCGCCGCCCATGCCCGCGATTTGCCGCACTAACGTGGCGGTGATCGGGCGGGTGGCGGGCGAAGCCGGCAGAAATACGGTCTGGATTTTCGGTGCCATTTCGCCGTTCATGCCGGCCATCTGCATCTCGTAGTCGAAATCGCTGCCGTCGCGCAGGCCGCGGATGAGGATGGTGGCGCCCGCCTTTTTGGCAGCCGCGACGACCAGCTTGTCGAAGGTCACTGTCTCGATCTCGACCTTCTCTTTCTTACCGATCGGCGCGCACACCTCCCGCAGCATATCGAGCCGTTGCTCGACCGTGAAAATCGGCTGCTTGCCGGGGTGGGTGCCGATGGCGATCACCAGCCGGTCCGCGAGGCGGCAGGCGGCGCGGATGACGTCGACATGACCATTCGTGACGGGGTCGAAGCTGCCAGCGTAGAAGGCGGTGCGGGGCATATTATTCTCTCATCCTGCCGGCGGCGCGGGCGGAACGGCTGCTACATGACCCGGGCCAAGGAGGCGATCAAGGGAAATCGGCAATATCGCTCGCAGGCTAGTAGAAGGGTGCGATTCGGGAAATTCGCCTCTGAAGGGCTACTGGGAGCAGCGCATGGAGACGAGATGGTGGTGGATTCGGCATGCGCCGGTACCCGACGACGGCCGCATCTATGGCCAGACCGATCTCGACTGCGACTGCTCGGACAGCCGGGTCTTCCGGGCGCTTGCAGCCGAGTTGCCGGATGACGCTGTCTGGCTGACGAGCAATCTCGCGCGCACCCACCAGACCGCCGCGGCAATCCTGTCCGCCATGCCGGCCGGGACGACGGTCTCCCCGCGTGCCATTCCGGCGCTCGCCGAACAGCATCTCGGCGACTGGCAGGGGCTCGACCGGCAGACCTTCCTTTCGTCGCGGCGAAGCGACGCCAATCCATTCTGGTTTGGACCGGCCTCGGAGCGTGCTCCCAACGGCGAAAGCTTCGCCGAACTCGTCGCCCGCGTTCGCGATGCCATCGACGAACTGGGGCGCGACCTAGTGGGCCGCGACGTGATCGCGGTCACCCATGGTGGCACGATCCGGGCGGCGCTGACCCTCGCGCTCGGCCTTGATGCCGATACGGCGCTCGGCTGTGTGATCGACAACTGCTCATTGACCCGGCTCGATCGATTGCCGAGCGGGCGCTGGCGCGTCCGTTGCGTCAATCATCGGCCGTGGGTCGGCTCGCCTGCGTAGACCCGGAAATTCAGGCGGCAGCAACCAGACTGCCGTGACCCGCGAGCGACCAGCGGTCGCGACCCGCGCGCTTGGCGTCATAGGCCGCCATGTCGGCCGCCTTCATGGTGGCGTCAAAGGTCTGGCCCGGTTGGTGGAGCGCCACGCCCACGCTGAGGGTGGCATAAATATAATGCTCCTCCCGCTCGAAGCCGCCGATACGGGCGTTGCGGCAGAGCTCCTCCGCGAGCGCGGTCGCTGCCGCCGTGTCATGAGCCGGGACCATCACGGCGAACTCCTCGCCGCCGATACGGCCGACGACGCCGCCTGAGTTCTGAACGGTTTCAGTGATGAGTTCCGCCGTACGCCGGAGTAGCTCATCGCCGGCCGCGTGGCCGTAAAGATCGTTCACGCGCTTGAAGCGGTCGATATCGACCATCATCAGCGCAAGCCCGTGCTCGCTGGCGGCCGAGAACTCGGCCTCGGCCTGCTCGAAGAATCCGCGCCGGTTGGCGACTCCCGTCAGCGGGTCGGTGCGGGCCATGCGAGAGAGCTGCGCCTGCGCCTTCTCCATCCGATATATGAGATAGGTCAGCGGATAGATCGGCAGCGGCGCCACCGCGAGCGGAATGCCGATGCCGAGCGCATAGTTGTCGAAACGCGCAGTGAATCCGTCGATCAGCAGATCGGCGCAATAGATGATCGTCACCGAACCGACGGTCGCGCCGGCAGTCGCGGCGAGCGTGATCAAGACGGCGCGGGTAAACGGCGACAGCAATGGACATCCCTCGCAATAGCGGCGGCGATCGCCGCGCCTTACGCGAGGGCATTCTGCGCGAGTTCACTCAAATTCGATTTTAACCGATCGATAAAATTGTATCGAACGCACGCGGACGCAATGCTTATCGCTAAGAGATTCTTAGACCCGACCCGAACGGACGCCGGCCATGAAAAAAGGCGGGCCAATCGGCCCGCCCAATTGTCGTCTGTTAGAGCCGCTTACCAAGCGCGCTGCGGATCGCCCGGCCAACCGATCGTCGGCGCGAACTGTGCATACTGACTGCGCTCCTGGTCGCTGACGCCCGGGTTGTACGCACCGTCAATACCCGGCGCCATGAACGCGTAAGGCGCGCCGACGGCCGCGTACGGACCCGACGCGACGTAACCCTGCGGCGCGTAACCCATGGCGTATCCGCCCCCGTAGTTCGCGACATACCCGCCGCGATAGGTCGGCTGATAAGTCGGCGCCGTCTGCGACACCTGCGACCGGGCCTGCTGCGAGTCACCCGGGACAATCGCCTGCTGCGCCAGAGCCGGCGTTACGGCGAACGCGGCAACAGCAGCACCTGCGATGAGAAACTTCTTCATGATTGCATCTCCTTTTCTTGTTTGAGCCCGCTATCGCGAGCTTCCCTTTCATTACGCGCGAGACACCGAATAGATGCATCGCAGCGGCTCACCATGACGTGAGACGCATTGGGAACAGGAACCTTCAAGGCGAAACGGTGTCGAAGGTCGCGCGAAGCAGCGCGACGAGTCATCCGTCGGACGACAATGGGTGAGTCGTTACTTCGCGCCTTCGGCGGCGTCGGCCTCTTCGCGGATGCGCTCGACCGACACGACCTTCTCATCCTCGGCGGTCGAGAAGACGATGACGCCCTGCGTCGAGCGGCCCGCGATGCGGATTCCGTCGACCGGCGTGCGGATCAGCTTGCCGCCGTCGGTGACGAGCATGATCTCGTCGGATTCTTCGACCGGGAACGAACCGACCACGTTGCCGTTGCGCTTATTCACCTTCATGGCGACGATGCCTTTGCCGCCGCGGCCGGTGATGCGGTACTCGAAGGACGACGTGCGCTTGCCGAAGCCGCGCTCGGTGAGCGTCAGGATGAACTGCTCGGCCGCGCCCATCTCGGCGTAGCGCGTCTGGCTTAATTCGATCGCGTCCACGGCTTCCTCGTCCTCGCCCGCCTCGTCCGGCTCGTCGCCGCGGCGGACGGCATTGGCGAGGCGCAGATAAGCCGCCCGCTCCTCGCTCGACGCCTCGATATGCCGAATGATCGCCATGGAGATCACGCTGTCGCTGTCGGCGAGCTTGATGCCGCGCACGCCGACCGAATTGCGGCTCTGGAACACGCGCACATCGGCGACGGCGAAGCGGATGCACTGACCCAAGGCGGTGGATAGCAGCACGTCGTCGTTATCGGTGCAGATCGCGACGTCGGCGATCGACTCCCCCTCTTCGAGCTTCATGGCAATGATGCCGGAGCGGCGGATATCCACGAAGTCGGACAAGGAGTTGCGCCGCACCGTGCCGCCGGTGGTCGCGAACATGATGTTCATCCTGTCGCGCGCTTCGGCGGCCTCGGGAAGGGTGATGATCGAGGTGATGCGCTCGTCGGTTTCGATCGGCAGCAGGTTCACGAACGCCTTGCCGCGCGCCTGTGGTGCCGCCAGCGGCAGACGCCACACCTTCATCGTGTAGGCGCGGCCCTTGGACGAGAAAAACAGCACCTCGTCGTGGGTCGAGGCCACAAACAGGCGGGTGACGAAATCCTCCTCGCGCGTCTGCATCCCGGCGCGGCCTTTGCCGCCGCGGCGCTGGGCGCGATAGGTCGAGAGCGGCACGCGCTTGACGTAACCGGCGTGCGAGACGGTGACGACCATATCCTCGCGATGGATGAGGTCTTCCTCTTCCATCTCGACGCCGGCCTCGGCGATCTCGGTCTTTCGCGGCGTGCCAAACTCCGCCTTGATGGCGGTCAGCTCGTCCTTGACGATGCCGCGGATGCGGGCGCGGCTCTTCAGGATTTCGAGATAGTCTGCGATCTCTGCGCCGAGTCCGTCGAGCTCGTTGCCGATTTCGTCGCGGCCGAGCGCGGTCAGGCGCTGCAGGCGCAGATCGAGGATGGCACGCGCCTGCTCTTCCGACAGGCGGTAGGTGCCGTCGGGATTGATGCGGTGGCGCGGATCGTCGATCAGCTCGACGAGCGGGCGCATGTCCTTGGCCGGCCAATCGCGGCCCATCAAGGATTCACGCGCTTCGTTGGCATCCTTGGCGGCGCGGATCAGGCGGATTACTTCGTCGATATTGGCGACAGCGATCGCGAGGCCCACCAGGATATGGGCGCGGTCGCGCGCCTTGCGCAGCAGGAATTTCGTGCGCCGGCCGATGACCTCTTCGCGGAAAGCGACGAATGCCTGCACGAGATCGAGCAGGTTCATCGTTTCCGGGCGCCCGCCCGTGAGTGCCACCATGTTGGCCGGGAACGAGGATTGCAGGGGCGTGAAACGATAGAGCTGGTTCAGGACGACTTCGCCCATCGCCTCGCGCTTCAGCTCCATCACGATCCGCATGCCGTCGCGGTCGGACTCGTCGCGGATGTCGCCGATGCCTTCGATCTTCTTGTCGCGGACAAGCTCCGCGATCTTCTCGATCAGCGTGGTCTTGTTCACCTGATACGGGATCTCGGTGACGATCAGCGCCTCGCGCTCGCCGCGCAGCGTCTCGGTCGAAACGCGGCCGCGCACCATGATCGAGCCGCGGCCCGTGAGGTACGCCTGACGGATTCCCGCCTTGCCGAGAATGATGCCGCCCGTCGGGAAATCCGGTCCCGGCACGATGTCGAGCAGATCCTCGATCGTCGTCTCGGGCCTGTCGATCAGCGTGACACAGGCGTCGATGACCTCGCCGAGATTGTGCGGCGGGATGTTGGTCGCCATGCCGACGGCGATGCCGCCCGCGCCGTTGACCAGCAGATTCGGGAAACGTGCCGGAAGAACAGAGGGTTCTTTCTCGGTGTTGTCGTAGTTTTCCTGGAAGTCGATCGTATCCTTGTCGAGATCCTCCAGGAGCGACGCCGCGACTTTGGCGAGACGCACCTCGGTATAACGCATGGCCGCGGGCGGATCGCCGTCGACCGAGCCGAAGTTGCCCTGCCCGTCCACGAGCGGCAGGCGCATGGAGAATTCCTGCGCCATGCGCACGAGCGCGTCATAGATCGATTGGTCGCCATGCGGGTGATATTTACCGATCACGTCGCCGACGACGCGCGCCGACTTGCGATAAGGCTTGTTCCAGTCGTAGCCGTTCTCGTGCATCGAATAGAGAATGCGGCGATGCACAGGCTTCAGCCCGTCGCGCACGTCCGGGAGCGCGCGCGCCACGATCACGCTCATGGCGTAATCGAGATAGCTGCGCTTCAGCTCGTCGGTGATCGAAACGGGTTTGATGTCCGATGGGCCCGGCGGCTCAATCGGGGCGGTCGGTGTTTTGTCGGACAAGGCCTCAGAATCCTGCGCGAAACGACTCAAATCCTATAGCCGATCCGGCAGACCAAGGCCAGCAATCGACCCCTTTCGTGCGGCCTATTCTCGATGTTATTTCAACCGGTTACGGGGGGCTCTTTAGCCTCTCCCGCGCCGTCTTTTGGCCGCCACAAATGGCGCGTGACGGACGGGGCCGTGCGCGGCTGAGCAGGGCGCGATCAGGCGCGGGTCTGTTTCGCGCGCACCGCCTTGAAGCCCGAGACAAAGCGAGAGAGCGTGTCGGAAATCGCCCCGCGCTCCATCATGACCTCGACAAGGGAGAACTGCCCCCGTCGTTGTGCGGCGCGCTCAAGGGCTGCGGCAAGCTCGGCCCGGGTGGTGACGCGCTCGCCATGGCCGCCGAGCGACGGGGCGATCGCCGCGAAATTCCAGTCCGAGAGATCGTTGAATTTCGACTCCGGCTGGAAGGCGCGCAGCATTTCCCAGCTTGCATTGTTGAAGAGCACCACAATCGGATCGAGGCCGTAGCGGCCGCAGTTGCCGAGCTCCCAGCCGGTCATCTGGAACGCGCCGTCGCCAACCAGGATCAAGGGCCGTTGACCGGTCGCGGCGGCGACGCCGATGCCGCCCGGCACGCCGAAACCCATCCCCGCGTAATAGCCGGGCGCGGCGAGCGCGGTGTTCTCGATCTCCATCGCCGTGAACAGGCAATCGCCGATGTCGGATGTCATGGGCATCTTGCCGTGGCGGTCGAACAGATCGTTGATCGCGGTGGCGATGTCGGAAGGGACGATCTTTGTGCCGTCGGCCTTCAGTCCCTTGGGGAAACCGGTGTTGATGCGCGGCCGCGGACGGCCACCCGCCGCGATGGGCTTCGTGCGCGCGGCGAGTTCGTTCACGAGGTCGTTCAGCGCGAGGTTGGGATAGACATGGTGGCCGATCTTCACGCTGCGGTCGAAGGCGTGGATCGTGCGGCGCGGGTCGAGCTTGCGCTGCGAGAGCGCGAAATTGGTGTCCGACAGGATCACGCCGAGCAGGAGGAGCGCGTCGGACTCATCCACGAGCCTGGTGACGTCCACATGTCCCGCCGCACCCATGTAGGTGCCCGTGAGAACGTCGGGGGATTTCTCCAGGAGACCGCGCCCCATGAACGTCGTCACCACCGGCAGGCCGAGGCGGCGGGCGAAGTCCGCCACCCCCTCCTCCGCGCCGTAGCGGCGCACCTCCACATCCACCACGACTGCCGGCGAGCGGGCGGCCGACAGCCGCTCGAGGATCTCCGCCGCACATTCGGCGAGCGCTTCCTTGTCCGATTCCCGGCGCGGCAGAACCGGCACAGGCGCCACTTCGGCGCCGACGAGGTCGCGCGGGAATTCGATATAGACCGGGAGCGAGCGCTCGCGGGCACTGCGCAGCACGCGCGCCATTTCGGCGGGCGCGGTCGCGGGATTGTCGAGCACGGCCTGATCGCAGGTAATCTCGCGGAAGACGGCGAGCTGGCTGTCCACCGAACGGGCCTGATGATGCAGCATGAAGCCGCTGGCGCGTTCGCCTGCGCCCGGTGCGCCGGAGATAACCACGACCGGGGAGCGTTCGGCATAGGCGCCCGCGGTCGCGTTGACGATGTTGAAAGCGCCAGCGCCGTAGGTGATGACGGCGACGCCGAGGCCGAGGTGATAGCGCGCCGCCGCGTCGGCAGCGAAGCCGACGGCCGGCTCATGGCTGAGCGTGAAATGCGGAAGGATGCCGCTCTCTTCGATGACCTTGTAAAACGGCAGCACGAAGTCGCCGGGAATGCCGAAGATTTCCCGCGCGCCGTGATCCTTCAGTCCCTGCAGCAACGCGTGTGCGAGCCTGGGCATTCCGCCCTCACCGCTCGGCCAGGGCGAGCCGCGCACCGAGCGCAATGAACGCGCCGGCAAAGGCACGGCGCAGCCAAGTCATGACACGCGGGCGCGAGACGACGTAATCACGCACGCTCGCCGCCATCAGCCCGTAAATCACAAACACGCCGAAGGTCATCGCCATGAAGACGAGGCTCAGTTCAAGCATGCGCGCCAGCGGCGCCGGATCGCCGACGCTCACGAATTGCGGCAGAAAGGCGAGGAAGAAGATCGAGAGCTTGGGATTGAGAATGTTGATCAGGATGCCGGTCGTGATGATGTCGGCGGCCGACTGCGCGCGTCCTTCCTCGCGGACCGCAAGCGCCCCGCGTTCGCGCAACACCTGCCAGGCCATGTAGAGCAGATAGGCGACACCCGCGTATTTGAGCATCTGAAACAGGAGCGCGCTGGTGTGCAGGAGCGCGGCGAGGCCGAGCACCGCCGCCGCGATATGCGGGACGATGCCGAGCGTGCAGGCGAAGGCCGCAACGGCGCTCTTGCGCGCGCCGCTCGAGAGGCCCACGGCCAGCGTATAGAGAACGCCGATCCCCGGCGAAATGACGACGATCAGCGAAGTGACAAGGAACTCAACGCTCATGCGCGGCGCCCGCGCCACTCAGAACGGAATCTCGTCGTCCATATCGTCGCGGCGGGTCCCACCGCCGCCGGCCGCCGCCACGCGACGCGGGGCGCCGGACGGACCGGTTGCACCGAAGTCAGACGCGGGCTCCTGGAACGACTCGCCACCCCCACCACCGCCGCGGCTGTCGAGCATGGTGAGCGTCGAATTGAACCCCTGCAGCACGACTTCCGTCGTCCAGCGATCCTGGCCTTCCTTGTCCTGCCATTTGCGCGTCTGGAGCTGGCCTTCGAGGTAAACCTTGGCACCCTTCTTGAGATATTGCTCCGCGATCTTGGCGAGGCCCTCGGAGAAGATCACGACGCGGTGCCATTCCGTCCGCTCTTTCCGTTCGCCCGTCGCCTTGTCGCGCCAGTTCTCGCTGGTCGCCACGCGCAGATTGGCAATCGGGCGCCCATCGGAGGTGCGGCGGATCTCGGGATCGGCGCCGAGATTGCCGATCAGAATGACCTTGTTGACGCTGCCCGCCATGAGAAACTCCGCTTTTCTGCCTGAATCCGATACCACTCGCGGCGGCACCCTAGCCGCAATCGCCCGCGCACCGTCTGCATTAAGAGATTTTCCACAGGGGGTATCCGGGCTGGGGAAATATGCGCGTTCTTGTTCCGTTCTACGCGGCTTTCAGCCCACAGGCAAGGCCGAATTCACGCTGTCCTCATCTCAGCATGTCCGGCGCGCGACAACGAAAAGACGCCGATGTTCGCCAAATGTCCGGATGGTTTTCCCCTGCAACATTAATTATTTGGGCGGTCATCCGAATGTCTTTTCACCGCCTTGTTCCTGAACCTCAGGCGCGGGCTGATCAGAGCTGCGGCAGCTTCTGCTTCACGCGGAAGTAGCTCTTCCATGGATCGGGGCCGCGCGAGACATCGTCGACATGCGCCGGCTGCGCGTCTTTCAGCCGCGCGAGTTGAGTCCACGACACAGGCCAGGCGAGAGGCGCGCCCTTGCGGGTGCGAGACGAGAAAGGCGCGATCGCGGTTGCGCCGCGCTGGTTGCGCAGATAGTCGACGAAAATCTTTCCGCGCCGTTTCGCCTTCGACATGTTCGCGACGAAGCGCTCCGGCTCCTCCTCCGCCATCACGCGCGCGATCGCCTCGGCGAAATTCCGGTGATCGTCCCAGGAGTGCCCCGGCGTCAGCGGGAGGATGACATGAATACCCTTGCCGCCCGTCGCCATCGGGAATGACTCCAGATCGAGGCCTTCCAGCCGCTTCTTCAAATCCTTTGCAGCCTGCTTCACGTCGCCGAAATTCAATCCTTCGTCCGGGTCGAGGTCGAAGATCATGCGGTTCGGCTTCTCGACGTCGTCGGCCATCGAACCCCACAAATGCAGTTCGAGCACGCCCATCTGCACGGCGGCAACAAGCCCCGCTTCGTCGTCGATATAGAGATAGTCGTCCGTGCCGGACTTCTCCCTGATGCGGACGGTCTTGAAGTCGTCGGGCCAGCCTTCGTTGGCGTGTTTCTGGAAGAAGCACTTCTGCCCGGCCCCGCGCGGGCAGCGCACAAGCGAGATCGGACGGCCGGCGATGTGCGGCAGCATTCGGTCGGCGACCTTCCGGTAATACTCGATCAGTTCCTGCTTGGTGATGCGCGTTCCGGGATAGAGCACACGGTCAGGGTGAGTAATGCGGACGCCCGCGATTTCGAGTTCGCCATCGACGCGGATGCTCGTGGCCCTCGCCTTCGACACTTTTGCCTTCACAGGCCGTGTCCTGCGCGCCGCCTTGCTTCGCTTGGCTGACCTGCTCCTGCTCGCCATTGGCCGCTCCCGGACAATCTCTTTCGCGGATTTGTCTTCACGCAGCCCCTTGAACGACCCCTGCCGGACCAGCCCGTCGCCGGTCCAGCCGCGGAATTCGAACTCACCGATCAGCTTTGGTTCGATGAATCTGGCCTTGCGGGCGATCGCTGCCGGCACGCCTTCGGCCGGTGAGCTTTTGCGGGCGTGGCGTCTGAACAATGCGGCCAGTTCGGCGAGCGTGTTGTCGTTGAAGCCGGTGCCGACCCGCCCCGCATAGCGAAGCGTGCCTTCCTCATTCACAGCGACGAGCAGGGAGCGAAACTGGCGTCCCGTCTTGTCCGACGGCGTCCATCCGACGATGACGAGTTCCTGCTCCATGCCGCATTTGCTCTTGAGCCAGCTCTTGGCCCGGCCGGAGCGATAGGGTGCGTTCGCAGCCTTCGAGATAATGCCTTCGAGCTTCAGATCGCAGGCGTGGCTGTAGGCCTCCGCTCCCGCACCTTCGATGTGGTCGGAATAGAACAGCGGCGCGCGCTGCGCAGCGCCTAGCAGCGCGCGCAGCTTTTCCTTGCGTTCAATCAACGGCCGCTGCCGCAGATCCTTGCCGTCGAGGTGCAGGAGATCGAAGAGATAGTAACCGAAGCCGCCGGTGCCCTCGCTTAGCGCCTCCTGCAACGCGCCAAAGTTCGTGTGACCTCGGGAGTCGGCGATGGCGATTTCGCCGTCGAGCAGCGCGTTTTCGCAAGGCAGGTCGGCGAGCGGTGTCAGCAGGGGGTGAAACCGGTCGGTCCAGTTGAGCCCCTTGCGCGTGTAGATCTTCACGCCCGCTTCGCCAACGGCGGCAATGGCGCGGTAGCCGTCATATTTGATCTCGTGCAGCCAGTCGTTGCCGGCCGGCGGCGCGTCCACGAGGCTCGCGAGTTGCGGCGCGACGAAGCGCGGCAGCGGCAGGTCGCCCGATCGCGACTTGCGCTTTTTCTTTGACGCGCCGGTCGCCTTTCGCTTCGACCTGCCTGAACGGCGTTCACGCGGCGCGGCGCTTTCCTTCGCGGCTGCCTCTGCCTTGGCGCGGTTCGAGTGCCAGACCTTCCGGCCACGCGCGATTTCTTCCATCGTGCGGCCGGTCTTCACGCTCTTCAACTCGCGCTCGACGACCGGCCGCTTCTCCGGCCCGGCCAGGTCGTCGCGTTCCTTGATGAGCAGCCAGTTCTCCTTGCCGCGATCGCCCTTGCGGCCGCGCAGGCGGACGAAGGCCCACTTGCCCTTGATGCGCTCGCCGAACACCTTGAAGGCGAGCTTGCCCTTGGCGAGTCCTTCATCGACATCGCCTTCAGGCTCCCAGTGGCCGCGGTCCCACAGCATGACGGTGCCGCCGCCATACTCGTCCTCGGGGATGGTGCCTTCGAACTTGCCGTATTCGAGCGGGTGATCCTCGGTGCGGACCGCGAGGCGCTTGACCGTCGTATCGTAGTCCGGGCCTTTGGGAATGGCCCAGCTCAGCAACGCGCCGTCATGCTCGAGGCGGAAATCGAAATGCACGCGCGTCGCGTCGTGCTTCTGGATCAGGTAGCCGAGCTTGCCGCGTGATTTGCGCTTGGCGCGGGGCGCGGGCTCCGGCGTGCGGGAGAAGTCGCGCCGTTCGCGGTACTCCCGCAGCCGGTCGCCGCTCTTGAGCAATTACGCCGCCTTGCGCTTCGATGCGCCGCGCTTCGTTGTCTTTGCACGTGAGCGCCGAGTCTTTTTTGCTTTCGCCGGGGTCTCGCGCGCGTTCGGTGCGTCCTTGCCGCGCACGCTGCGCTTGAGCGCCTGCATGAGATCGATGACCTGCGCGCTCTGTTGCGGCTCCTCGATCTCCTTCGGCGGGCGCTTCTCAAGCTTGGCGTCGATCAGCTCCTGCACCGCCTCGGTGTAGGGATCCTTGAACTTCGCGGCGTCGAATTTCTCTGCCTTGCGCTCGATCAGCTCCTCAGCGAGGGCGACCAGCTCCTTGTTGCTATCGCCCTTCGGGAGATCGGAGAAGAACTTGTCGGCCTTTTGAATCTCATCCGCATAGCGCAGCGTCTCGAGCATGATGCCCTTGCCGTTCGGCTTGATCGCAACGATGGAGCTCTTGCCGCGGATGACGAGTTGACCGAGGCCGATCTTCTTCGTCTTCTTCAGCGCGTCGCGGAGCACGACATACGCCTCTTCGGCATCCTCGTTCTCCTCGTCCGGCATGACAAAGAATGGCCGTTCGAAATAGACAGAATCAATCTCGTCCTCATCGACGAATTGCGAGAGGTCGAGCGTCTTCTTGGCTTCGAGCTTCACCTCTTCCAGCTCTTCGTCCTCGAACAGGACGTACTTGCCCTTGGAGACCTCATAGCCCTTCACGATCTCGTCGGCTTCCACCGGACCGATGCCGGGCACGACCTTTTCGTAGCGGATGCGCTTGCCGCTCGGCTTGTGCACCTGGTTGAAGCTGATCTTGGCCGTGGACCTGGTGGCCGGAAACAGATGGACCGGAATCGACACCAATGCGAGACGGATACGGCCGGACCAATACGCACGCGTTGCCATGACATACACCCGCTGTGGACACGCTCGGTGGTCAAAACGCGGGCCGGCTAAGCCGGGTTCCACTTGCCGCGGTTTGGCCCCGATTACTCCCTGGATTGTAGCACTTCACAACCGGCCGCGACCCCCCACATCCTCCGGCATGGTTAGGGAGGACATCCGATGACCCCGCAGGAACGGCAGCGCGTTGCCGAATTGTTCGAACGGCTTGCCCGGCTGGAGAATTCGCCGCGCGAGCGCGAGGCCGAAGAGCTGATCATGGAAGGGCTGCGCTACGCGCCGAATTCGCCCTACGCGATGGTGCAGACGATCCTCGTGCAGGAAGAGGCGCTGGAGCGCGCCAATGCCCGCATTCAGGAACTGGAGATGGAGACAGAGGCCGAGCCGGCACAGCCGGGTGGCTTCCTCGACAACCTGCGCGGTGCCTTCGGCGGCAATGCCGGCACGCCGCGCCGCGTGTCGGTACCGACAACCGGCGGTCGGCCCATGGGCGTGCCGCGGGGATTCCGTTCCGGCGCGGCCGCCGGCAACCAGCCGCAGCCGCAACAGGAGATCGGGCGCGGCAGCGGCTTCCTCGGTCAGGCTGCGTCGATCGCTGCGGGTGTCGTCGTCGGCAGCATGGTGGCCGACGCGCTGCGCGGGCAATTCGGCTCGGAGACGACTGCAGCGAAACAGGAGCAGGCGGCGGCCGATCAGGAAGCACAGACCGACCAGGCGAGCGTCGAAAACGACCAGTCCTATCAAGACGACGGCGGGTTCGAGACCGCAGACGTCGATGGTGGCTTCGACATGGGCGGCGGCGATTTCGGCTGACCATTCTTTCGCTGAGTCCGGCCCCATGAATACCCGCGTGGGGAGCATTGAGCGGCCGCAAAATCGCGCCATATGAGGGCTGTGGGTTAATCGCCCGCCTCCCCGCCCATCCCGGGATTGCGGCCGGACCTTCGGCTATAGTCGGCGGTCCGTTTTCATGTTGAACAAAACACGATCAAATCCGATGTCCGGCAAGTCCATCTCCATCCGCGGCGCGCGTGAGCACAATCTCAAGGGCGTCGATCTCGACCTCCCGCGCGACCAGCTCGTGGTCTTCACCGGCCTCTCGGGCTCGGGGAAGTCCTCGCTCGCTTTCGACACGATCTATGCCGAGGGCCAGCGGCGCTATGTAGAGTCGCTCTCCGCCTATGCGCGGCAGTTCCTCGAGATGATGCAGAAGCCGGACGTGGACCGCATCGAGGGTCTGTCGCCGGCGATCTCGATTGAGCAAAAGACCACTTCGAAGAACCCGCGCTCGACCGTCGGCACCGTTACCGAGATCTACGACTACATGCGGCTCCTCTGGGCCCGCGTCGGCGTCGCGCACTGCCACAATTGCGGCAGGCGGGTCGAGCGCCAGTCGGTCGACCAGATCGTCGACGCGATCCTCGAGTGGCCGGAGGGGCGGCGGATCCAGATCCTCGCCCCGCTCGTGCGCGGCCGGAAGGGCCAGTACAAGGAGGTGTTCGCCG
>JAICQA010000149.1 GCA_025929595.1 Xanthobacteraceae bacterium | reverse complement strand
TCGGCAGCGAGCATGGCCGTCGCCATTCCGTCGGGCATGCAGGTATTTGCCTGGATCGCAACCATCGCCGCGGGAAAAAAATTTCAGATCAACACGCCGTCGCTGTTCGTGCTCGGCTTTCTGTTCATCTTTGTGCTCGGCGGTCTGACCGGCGTCATGGTCGCTGTGGTGCCGTTCGACTGGCAGGTGCACGACACCTACTTCATCGTCGCGCATTTCCACTACGTGCTGATCGGCGGGATGGTCTTCCCGCTGTTCGCGACCTTCTACTACTGGGCCCCGATTGCGAGCCGCAACATGCTCTCCGAGCGCCTCGGCCGCTGGGTGTTCTGGCTGATGTTCGGGGGCTTCAACCTCGCGTTCTTCCCGATGCACGTTTCCGGGCTCATGGGCATGCCGCGTCGCGTGTGGACCTATCCCGAGGAGATGGGCTGGGGCACGCTCAACATGATCTCGACGGTAGGCGCGTTCATTTTCGCCGCCGGCGTCGCGCTCTTCGTTCTCGATCTCTTCCTGCGCTTCCGCACGAGCGGTGAGAAGCCGCACAACCCGTGGGGCGCCGGCACGCTCGAATGGCTCCCGAACGACGTCTACGCGACGCGCAGCATCCCGCATGTCACCAGCCGCGAGCCGCTGTGGGATCAGCCGAACCTGTCCGAGGACGTCGAGGCCGGCCGTTACTACCTGCCGGGCGCGCCCACCGGCGGACGCGAGACAATTGTCACGTCGCCGATCGAAGCCAGGCCGCAATACATCATTCAGATGCCGGGGCCGAGCTGGACGCATTTCATTGCCGCTGTCGGCACTGCCGCCTTCTTCCTGCTGCTCACGGTCAAGATCGTCATTCCCGCGATCATCGGCGGCGTCATCGCGATCGCCGCCTGCATCGCGTGGGTGTGGCAACTCGATCCGGGACCCGCGCGCGGCTCGGTCGATATCGGCGGCGGATATCGGATTCCGACTTACATGACCGGGCCGGCGTCGCACTCTTGGTGGGCGATGGTCGTGCTGATGCTGGTCGCGGGCTCGCTCTATCTCGCCTACGTCTTTTCCTATCTCTACCTGTGGACTGTCTCGCCCGGGGTCTGGGCACCTGCCGGCTCGTCCGGACCGCCCGCACCCGCCTGGCCTGCGGCATCCGCAATTCTCATGCTCGTCAGCATCGCCACGATCTATCTCGCCGACCGGCTGCTCCCGCGCCCGGGCAAACAAAATCTCTGGGTCGCGCTTCTTCTGTTCGTCAGTGCGAGCGCCCTCGCCGCCGCCGTCGCCATCGAGATCGTCGGCCATTGGAATACCGGCCTGCGGCCGGCCGACAACGCCTATGCGGCGATGGTCTATATGGGCAGCGTGCTGAATGCGCAGTTGGTATTCGCGATTGTTGTCATGGCGCTGTTTGCGATCGCGCGTTACTTCACCGGGCAGCTCGACGCCGAGCGGCGCCTGTCGCTGGAGAACACCGAGCTCCTGATCGCCTACACGGTCGGACAGGGATTGTTCGGCCTGTTTCTCGTTCACGCATTCCCGCGATTGATCGGTGGCTGATGCCGAAGCGCGCCGCACATCCTGGCAAGACCGGCGGAAGCAAGCTGACCGTCACGCTCCTGTCGATATGTTTCGCCGCGATCGTATGGGCGGCGCACCTGACGCTCGTCTATGGCACGGTCACAGTCACCTGCGCGCATGGATTCACCGGTGACGTCGTCGCCGGACTCAACATTCCGGCCTTTGCCGTCGTCGTACTCACCATCGTCGCGCTCGCCGCGATTGGCGCAGGCAGTTATTTGCTGAACGCTGAAGCGAACGGCCGCAACGCCGACGCGCGCGAGGAACGACAATTCGAAAACCGGGTGACGCAGTGGCTGTCGATGCTCGCCGCCTTTGGCGTGTTCTGGGCCGGTGCCGCCGCCTTCTTCGTGTCGCCGTGCCTCGAACTTAGGTAGTTCAGCGCCCAAAATCGCGCAGCATGTCGATCATCGCGCGGCGTTTCTCCGCACCGAGTTTTTCGGTCAGGTGCACTTCATGCTGCGCGGCAAGCGCCTTGATGCGCTTGAGCGTTTTTTGCCCTTCGCCCGTGAGAAAGAGCGCATGCGAGCGCCGGTCGCGCGGCGATGCCTTGCGCTTCGCAAGTCCCCGCTTCTCGAGCCGGTCGAGCATGCGTGCGAGCCGCGCGCGTTCGATGCCCAGAAAATCCGCAAGGTCGGATTGCGAAAGGCCGGGATTCGCCTCGATCACCGCCAGCACCGAATACTGCGCCGGCCGAATGTCGACCCGCTCCAGCGTCCGCAGGAAATCCTGAAAGACCCAGACCTGGATGCGGCGCAGGAAATAGCCGAGATGACCGTCGAGCACGCCGAGTGACAGCGGCGGCCGCTTCCTGTCTCGCGGAGCGGCACGGCGCGCGCCTTTCCCGATCTTCGACTCCGGCGTCCGGTTGAGCAAAGGCCCCTCGTCGCGGCGCACAACAGCCCGCAGAAGCCATCCTAGCCGTCAATATTGTTGTTGACGACATTAATTGTCATTAGCAACAATAACGATCGAAAGACGAGGAACGGCCTGCCGGCAGGGTGACGGAGCCGCCGCCGATCGGGTAAGAACGTCTTCAGAATGAACGCTCGCCGAGGGCGAGCCAGGGAGGATCGAGATGAGCAACAGCAACCATTCCTCGCGCCGGGGCATTTCCCGCCGCACCTTTGCAACCGGTGTCGCCGCCGCGGGTATCATCGCCGGCAGTGCGCCCTTCAACATCGTCCGCGCCCAGGCCAAGTCGCTGAAAGTCGGCGTGCTGCTGCCGCGCTCCGGCGTGCAGGCCGGCATCGGCCAGGACTGCCATCGCGGCGTCGAGATCACGGCCGGCGTTCTCAAGGAACTCGGCCTGCCGAGCCTTGAGATCATGAACGGCGATACCGAAACGAACGTCGACGTCGCACGCTCGCGTGCCGAGCGGCTGATCGCGGACGGCGCGCAGTTGCTCGTCGGCGCTTTCGACTCCGGCCAGTCGACGGCGATCGCGCAGGTCGCCGAGCAGCGCGGCATTCCCTACGTCATCAACATCGCCGCCGCGCCGCCGATCACCGAGCAGGGCTACAAGTTCGTATTCCGCAACTTCCCGACAGCGCCGATGATTCTCACCGACGCCTTCGCCAATCAGCTTGAAATCTTCAAGATCGCCGGCACGGCGCCGAAGACCGCGGTCTTCATGCACGTCAACGACACCTTCGGCACAGCGATGCAGAAGGGCTTCACCGGCGTGATGTCGAAGTTCACCATGCCCTACAAAGTCGTCGAGACGATCTCCTACGACCCGGCGGCACGCGACCTTTCGGTCGAAGTCGCGAAAGCGAAGGCGACGGGCGCCGACTCGCTCATCATGGTCAGCCGCCTCAACGACGCCATCCTGCTCACCCGCGAACTGGTCAAGCAGCGCTGGTCGCCGACGGCCGTGCTCAGCATGGGCCCCGGCTGGTACGAGGACCAGTATCTCAAGACGCTCGGCAAGCTCTCCGACGGCCCGATGAGCTTCGTGCCTTGGTACGACCCGAACAAGAAGGTGTCGAAGCTGCTCGAAAAGGCGCTCGCCAAGGCGCATCCCGGCATCAATCTGAACACCAACCACGTCTATACGTTCGAGGCGCTGCTCGTCGCCGCCGACGCCTTCAAGCGCGCCGGCACCGCCGATCCGCAGAAGCTCGCCGACGCCATCCGCGCGACGAACATCACGGACAATGTCAGCACCGGCCCCGGCATCCAGTTCAACGCCAAGGGCCAGAACGACAAGCTGAAGAACTCGGCCATTCAGAATCGCGGCGGCAAGCTCGTGGCCATCGCGCCGGCGTCGGCCTCGAACGCCAAGCCCGAGCTGCCGATGAAGCCCTACGACAAGCGCTGATCGCGCTCAGACGAAGCTCCGGCCGCTTACGCGGCCGGAGTCTTGCTGAAAGTAGTTCCGGTCCGGCCCCGATCCGCTCGTCCCCGCGCAAGCGGGAATCCAGTCTGGGTCCGCGCTTTCGCGGGGACGAGCGGGAAAGATACTGGGCAAGAGGAACGCGGAAGACGGGGTTGGGCTTGCCGATCGAAATCTATCTGAACGTGGCCGCGAGCGGCCTGCTCACCGGCCTCGTCTACGGCCTGATGGCACTCGGCCTGTCGGTGATCTTCGGCGTCGTGCGCGTGGTCAACTTCGCGCATGGCGAGATGATGACCGTCGGCATGTATGTCGCGATCCTCGCCTTCGCGACGCTCGGCATCGACCCGCTTGTGATGATGGTGCCGATCGCGGCCGTCCTGTTCGTGTTCGGCTATCTGCTCCAGACAGGTCTCATCAATCCCTTCATCAACCGGCCGGAGCACAGCCAGTTCATGTTGCTGGTGGCGGTCGCGCTGATCCTGGTGAATTTGCAGCTGATCGTCTTCGGACCCGACTCGCAGGGCGTGCGCACTTCCTACTCGTTCGACAGCTACGCCATCGGCCCGCTGATCATCGATGCCTCCAAGGTCTATGCCGCTCTCGCCGCCGTTGCGGTCGCTGCAGCGTTGTTCGCCTTCTTCCGTTTCACGCTGCTCGGCAAGGCGATCCGTGCGTGCGCCGACAACTATCACGGCGCGCTCGTGGTCGGCCTGAATGTGAAGCATCTCTATGCGCTCACCTTCGGCCTCGGTACGGCCTGCGTGGGTGCTGCCGGCGCTATGCTGGTCGCGATCACCGACGTCACGCCGACCATCGGGCCCGCTTACACGCTGCTCGCCTTCGTGATCGTGATTACCGGCGGCCTCGGCTCCATGCCGGGCGCGCTCCTGGGCGGCGTCCTCATCGGCGTCACCGAGGCGCTCGGCGGCCTGCTGTTCACGCCATCGGCGAAAAGCATGTTCGCCTTTGGCATTCTGGTTCTGGTGCTGCTGTTCCGGCCGCAGGGCATTCTCGGCAGGAAGCTGTCATGATCCGGCACCTGCTCGACGGCGTTCCGCGGCGCGGCATCGCGCTGTTGCTTGTGCTGCTCGCGATTCTGCTCGCCGCGCCGTATCTGGTCGGCGGCTACGTGCTGAGCGTGCTCTTTCTTATTCTTTACTTCGCTTATGTCGGCCAAGCCTGGAACATCATGATGGGTTTTGCCGGGCAGCTCTCGCTCGGCCATTCGCTCTATGTCGGCTTGGGCGCCTACGCCGCCGCCGCGCTCTACGTGCATTTCGGCATCAGCCCGTGGATCGGTCTCGGCGCATCGATCATCATCTCCGGATTCGCGGGCGCCGTCATCGGCTTTCTCGCGTTTCGCTTCGGAGTCAGTGGCGTCTATTTCGCTATCCTCACCATTGCGTTCGCGGAATTCGCGCGCATCGGCTTCGATCACTTCGCCTGGGTTTCGGGATCGTCCGGCCTCTTTCTGCCGGTCGAGAACTATACCGAGAACGACTTTTGGAATCTGCGCGGCAGTCCGGCGATGTTTTACTACCTCATGCTCGCCATGACGGTCGCCGCCTTCCTGCTCTGCCACCTGCTGCTGAAGAGCCGCGTCGGCTACTACTGGCTCGCCATCCGCGAGAGTCCGGAAGCAGCGCAGGCGCTCGGCATCAACATCTTCAAATACAAGATGTACGCGGTCGTCCTGTCGGCGGCGATGACGTCGCTCGCGGGCGTGGTGTTCGCGTTCTATTACAACAACCTATTCCCCGAGCAGATCTTCCACATCTCGCGCTCGATCGAACTCATTCTTGGCCCGATCATCGGCGGCGTCGGCACCCTCGTGGGCCCGCTTGTCGGCGCATTCCTGCTCACTGCGCTCGCCGAAGGCCTGCGCGAATTGATGCTCCAGATCGGTGTCGAAGTGCCGGGTGTGAAGCAGGTCTTTTACGGCTTCTGCCTGCTCTGGGTGGTCATGTTCCTGCCCGACGGCGTCTGGCCACCGCTTGCCAGGTTGCTCGGCCTTCACAAGACGGAGCGCGAGGACTGAAATGACCGCGTTCCTGCAAATCGACAATCTCTCGAAGAGCTTCAGCGGCCTGAAGGCCGTGCAGGACGTCAGCTTCACAGTGCCGAAGGGCGAGATCGTGGGCCTCATCGGCCCGAACGGCGCCGGCAAGACCACCTGCTTCAACCTGATCGCCGGTGTTTATAAGCCCGACCAAGGCACGGTCACGCTCGGCGGACGGTCCATCGGCGGCTGGCGGCCTGATCAGATTTGCCTTGCCGGTGTCGGCCGCACCTTCCAGATCGTGAAGCCGTTCGCCGGGCTCTCCGTGCTCGAAAACGTCATCGTCGGCGCGCTCAAAGCAAGTCCGTCGGTGACCGAAGCGCGCGGGAAAGCGAAGTCCGTGCTTGAGCGCCTCGGCCTCTGGCACAAGCGCAATCAGCAGGCATCCGAGTTGACCTTGCCCGAGCGCAAGCGCCTCGAAGTTGCCCGCGCGCTCGCCACCGAACCGCAGATCCTTCTGCTCGACGAAGTGATGGCCGGGCTGCGCCCGACCGAGATGGACACCATGGTCTCCGTCTTCCGCGAGCTGAACGCCTCTAGCGGCCTCACGATTCTCATGATCGAGCACGTCATGCGCGCGGTCATGAGCCTCTCGAAAAAGGTCGTTGTGCTGAACTACGGTCAGGTGATTGCCGCCGGCACGCCGGACGAAGTGACGCGCGATCCGGCCGTGCTGGAATGTTATCTCGGCGAGGAAGCGCTGTGATCCTGGAGATCGAAAGTCTCGACCTCTATTACGGCGACGCCCAGGCGCTCGACCGCGTGTCGCTCAATGTCGGCGACAGCGAGCTCGTCGCCATCGTCGGCGCAAACGGCGCCGGCAAGTCGAGCCTGATC
>JAICQA010000312.1 GCA_025929595.1 Xanthobacteraceae bacterium | reverse complement strand
CACACCCGCGACGAGATAGAGGAGCGCTGTGAGATTGGCGTTCATTGGCGCGTCCTATTTCTTCTTCTTCTGATACATCGCGAGCATGCGCTGCGTGACCAGGAAGCCGCCGAAGATATTGACCGCGGCCAGCACGAGCGCGACGAAGCCCATGCCGCGCGCCCACCACACGCCTTGCGCATTGGCCGCCGCCTCGACGCCGACCGCGAGCAGCGCGCCGACCACGATCACCGAGGAGATCGCGTTCGTCACCGACATCAGCGGCGTGTGCAGCGCCGGCGTCACCGACCAGACGACGTAATAGCCGACGAAGACGGCCAGCACGAAGGTCGTGAGCTGGAAGACAAAAGGATCGACTTCGCTCATCAGGCGCTCCTTACGTCTTCTTCTGGAAATTCGGATGCACCACGGCGCCGTCGCGCGTCAGCAGCGTCGCCTTCACGATCTCGTCGTCCCAGGGCACGTTCAGCTTCTTTTCCTTGTCGATCAGCAGTTCGACAAAGGCGAACAGGTTCTTGGCGTAAAGACTCGACGACGTCGCCGCGAGCCGGCCGGGCACGTTGAGATAACCCGCGATCTTCACGCCTTTCACCTCGGCGACCTCGCCGGGCTTCGCGCCTTCGACATTGCCGCCGCGCTCGACCGCGAGATCGACGATCACCGAACCCGGCTTCATCGACTGAACCATCGCCGCAGAGATCAGCTTCGGCGCCGGCCGGCCCGGAATGAGCGCGGTCGTGATGACGATGTCCTGCTTGGCGATATGCGCGGCGACGAGCCCGGCCTGCTTGGCCTGATACTCCTTCGACATCTCCTTGGCGTAACCGCCCGCGGTCTCAGCCTGCTTGAATTCTTCGTCCTCAACCGCGACGAATTTCGCGCCAAGCGACTCGACCTGCTCTTTCGCGGCCGGGCGAACGTCGGTCGCAGTCACGATCGCACCCAAGCGCCGCGCGGTCGCGATCGCCTGCAGGCCCGCGACACCCGCGCCCATGACGAATATTCTTGCGGCCGGCACCGTGCCCGCGGCCGTCATCATCATTGGCAGCGCGCGGCCAAACTCGGCCGATGCGTCGATCACCGCGCGATAGCCCGCGAGATTGGCCTGCGAGGAGAGAACGTCCATCGACTGCGCGCGCGTGATGCGCGGCAGCAGCTCCATGGAAAACGCCGCGACCCTGGCCGCGGCGAGTTCTGCGAGAGCCGTATCGTTGCCGTAGGGATCGAGGATTCCGATCACCAGCGCGCCGGGCTTGTAGCCGGCGACCTCGCTCTTGCTCGGCCGCCGCACTTTCAGAACGATATCGGCGTCCTTGACGGCCGCGCCGTTCCCGACCCTGGCGCCGGCCGCCGCAAAGTCGGCGTCCGGAATGCCGGCGCGCATACCCGCGCCCGCCTCGACCGAGACCTCCGCGCCGAGCCCGGTCAGCCGCTTGACCGTGTCGGGCGTCGCCGCGACGCGCGGCTCTCCGCCTTCAGTCTCGGCCGGAACGGCAATTTTCATGCTGGGCCAATCCGTCTCGCCGCGAGGAAGGCCGGGCGGCAGCAGGGCGAGGCTTACGTCAGTAAACGAAGGTCCACAGGAAGACGAGAACGACGATCACCGAGATGATCGTCCATTTCGTCAGGCGCAGGAAATTTTCGTAGCTCGCCTCGTGCTCGGCATAGTCGTTGCCGGTGGCGGTGGAATATTCGGGCTTACCGTGGTCGGCCATCATGATCCCCGTCGGATTTCCGCAGGCGCGGTCGCTCAGGATGTAGCGGAATCGGCCCCGCCCGGCAACGCGGCAAACGTCGCAAGAGGCCTGCAAACTGCATGAATCATGGGCTTCATTGGCGCGGAATTCGGCTTCGCGCCCGCCCGCGCGATCTCAGCCCTTGGCGAGACTATCGGCGATCCAGCGCGCAAGGCTTTCCTCGCTCACCTCTCCGGCGGCGAGCGCCACAATCATGCGTGTTGCCTCCGCCTGGTCGGGCGCGAAGTGCAGGCCGTTTCTGCGCAGGAAAATCACCATCGTAAGAAAGGCGATGCGCTTGTTGCCATCCACGAACGCATGGTTTTTCGCCAGCCCAAACGCATAGGCAGCGGCAAGCCGGTGCAGCTCTGCCTGCTCGTATTGCCACTTGTTGACCGGTCGATCGAGCGCCGACCGTAGCGCGCCCTCGTCACGCAACCCCGCTGCGCCGCCGTGACGACGGAGTTGTCGGCTGTGAATGGCGATGGCTTGTTCGTAAGTGATCCAGTGGGGCTCGGTCATTTGGCGAGTGCCGCGAGCGTGTCGCGGTACTCGTCGATGACTTCATCCGCGACCTTCATCGTGTCTTCAAAATCCGGATCGTAAGGAAGCAACTGAACGCCGCCACCCGCCAATTCCACGACATGAAACTCTTGCCCGCGCTTGATATCGAGGCGCTGCATCAACTCGCGCGGCAGGATGAAGCCGTCAGAATTGCCGATCCTTTTGACCTCAAGCTTCATTTACTCTGCCTCCACCGTTCTACAGAACGTATAACATAGTTTTACGCCCCGTACAACAAGGATTCGCCGCTAGTTCGCCTCCAGCCCCTCAATCTCGGTGATCATCCGGTCGATCAGCGACAACCCGTTCTGCCAGAACTGCGGATCGCGGGCGTCGAGCCCGAAGGGCGCGAGCAACTCCGAGTGATGCTTGGTGCCGCCCGCGGCCAGCATGTCGAGATACCGCGCGGCAAAGCCCGCGTCGGCCTTCTCGTAAACGGCATAGAGCGAATTCACGAGGCAGTCGCCGAAGGCGTAGGCGTAGACATAGAACGGCGAGTGGACGAAGTGCGGGATGTAGGCCCAGAACGTCTCGTAGCCCGGCCCGAGCCGGATCGCGGGCCCGAGGCTCTCGCCCTGAACGCTCATCCATAGCTCGCTGATCTTGTCGGCGGTGAGCTCGCCGTTCCGCCGCTCCGTGTGCAGCTTGCGTTCGAACCAATAGAACGCGATCTGCCGCACGACCGTGTTCAGCATGTCCTCGACCTTCTGCGCGAGCATGGCCTTGCGCTCGCGCTCGCCCGCTTTCGCCAAGAGCGCGCGGAAGGTCAGCATCTCGCCGAACACGCTCGCGGTCTCCGCGAGCGTCAGCGGCGTCGAGGCCATGAGCGCACCCTGCGGGGCTGCGAGCACCTGATGCACGCCGTGGCCGAGCTCGTGCGCGAGCGTCATCACGTCGCGCGGCTTGCCCTGATAATTCATCATCACATAGGGATGCACGGACGGCACCGTCGGATGCGCGAACGCGCCCGGCGACTTGCCCGGGCGAACCGGTGCATCGATCCAGCGCCGGTCGAAGAAACGCTGCGCGATCTCGGCCATCTGCGGGGAGAACGCGCCGTAGGCGGTGAGCACCGTGTTGCGCGCCTCGTCCCACGCGATCGTGCGCTGCTCGACCTTCGGCAGCGGCGCGTT
>JAICQA010000412.1 GCA_025929595.1 Xanthobacteraceae bacterium | reverse complement strand
TGATCGGCGACGCCGTGAAGGCTGTCGCAGGCAGCACCGCCAAAGTCGACGTAATGCTCGGCACGGGCATCGATCCGCACAGCTACAAGCCGACGCGCTCCGACATCGCGCGCCTCGCCTCGGCGGAGATCGTTTTTTACAACGGCCTCCTGCTCGAAGGGAAAATGACCGATGCGCTGGTGCGCGTCGCCAATGCCGGCAGGCCTGTCATCCCGGTTACGGAAGCACTCGACGAGAAATTCCTGCTCGAGCCCGAAGGCTTCGACGGCCAGTACGATCCGCATGTCTGGATGGACGTGACCGGCTGGCAGAAGACCGTCGAAGCGGTGCGCGACAGCCTGATCAAGTTCCGCCCTGCCCTTGCCGATACCTTCCGCAGCAACGCCGCGCGCTATCTCGGCGAGCTCGACAAGCTCGACAAATATGTGCGCGACGCCGTGTCGAGCGTGCCGAAGGACTCGCGCGTGCTGATCACGGCGCATGACGCCTTCAACTATTTCGGCCGCGCCTATGATTTCGACGTGCAGGGTGTTCAGGGCATCAGCACCGAGTCCGAAGCGGGCCTGAAGCGCATTCAGGAACTCGTCGACCTGCTGGTCAAGCGCAGGATCGGCGCGGTGTTCGTCGAGTCGAGCGTGTCGGACCGCAACGTCCGCGCGCTGATCGAAGGCGCGCGCGCGCGTGGCCATACGGTCAAGATCGGCGGCGAGCTTTATTCCGACGCCATGGGCGCCCCCGGCACTTATGAGGGCACGTATATCGGCATGATCGATCACAACGCGACGACGATTGCGCGAGCGCTCGGCGGCAAGACGCCCGTACGCGGCATGTCAGGCCAGCTTGCGCGTGCGGAATGACGATGTTGCAGGCGGCAGGCGTTAATCGGGACATGAAGGACGATATCGCCGTCGCGGCGCCCGCGCTGTCCGTGCGCGACCTGACGGTCGCGTATCAAGGACGGCCGGCGCTGTGGTCGGTCGATTACACGACGCCGCCGTCGGGCCTTGTCGCGATCGTCGGACCGAACGGCGCCGGCAAATCGACCTTCATCAAGGCGTGCCTCGGGCTCGTGCCGCCGCTTTCCGGCGAGGTAAAGATTTTCGGCGAGCGTCTCTCTCATGCGCGCAACAAGGTCGGCTATGTGCCGCAGCGCGGCTCGGTGGACTGGGACTTTCCGGTAAGCGCGCTCGATGTAGTCGCCATGGGCCGTTACGGCCACGTCGGCATCGGGCGGCGGCTCGCGCGCGCCGACCGCGAGGCGGCGCTTTCGGCGCTCGCGCAGGTCGGCCTCGCAGACCTCGCGCAGCGGCAGATCGGCGAATTGTCCGGCGGCCAGCAGCAGCGCGTGTTCCTTGCACGCGCGCTCGCGCAGGACTCGCAGCTTTATTTCATGGACGAGCCGTTCGCGGGCGTCGATGCCGTGACGGAGCAGGCAATACTAGATCTCCTGCACAAACTCGACCGCGAGAAGCGCACGGTGGTCTGTGTGCATCATGACCTGCAAACGGTCGCGGACTTCTTCGATCATGTGCTGCTCTTGAACCGCACCAGGATCGCGGATGGGCCGGTCATCTCGACGCTGACACCGGAAAACCTCGAGCGCGCCTATGGCGGGCGCACCATGCAGGGAGTCGCCTTGCCGCGCGCGGCGGCTTTGCTGCCGTGAGCCTCGCACTCAGCGAAGCACTGACGCGGCTCTTTGAGGTTCTCACCCTTCAGGCCGGATACAACGCCAATACGGTGATCGCGGGCACGGCGGTGCTCGGCGCCGCGGCCGGCGTCGTCGGCACATTCGTGTTTTTGCGCGGCCGGGCGCTGATTTCCGATGCGCTCAGCCACGCCACCCTGCCCGGCATCGTGCTGGCTTTTCTCGCCGGCGCGGCCATCGGGATTGAAACGCGCAGTCTGCCGCTGTTGCTCGCAGGCGCAACGGTCACCGGACTGATCGGCGTCGCACTCATGCACGCGCTCACGCGCCTGTCGCGCGTGACGGAAGACTCCGCGATCGGCGCCGTGCTTGGTTCCTTCTTCGGCCTCGGCGTCGTGCTGCTCTCTTACGTGCAGAACCTGCCGCTCGCAGGCCAGGCGGGCCTGCATCATTTCCTCTTGGGGCAAGCGGCCGCGATGGCGCGCTCCGAGGCGATCACGATCGCAGTCCTTGCGGCCTTCGCGCTGGCCGTCGTCTTGTACTTCTTC
>JAICQA010000104.1 GCA_025929595.1 Xanthobacteraceae bacterium | reverse complement strand
TTGCATTCGATGAGCGAGGGGCCGTCGCCCGCGCGCGCCCGCTCGAAGGCCTTGAGCGCCACGCGATAAACTTCGTCGGCGTCCTGGCCGTCGACGATGATCGGCTCGAGGCCATAGGCCGAAGCGCGGCCCGCGGCCGGATGCTCGACGGCGGTGACGTCGCCGATCGGCGTGTACTCCATATAGAGATTGTTCTCGCAGACGAAGACCACCGGCAGTTTCCACACGGCGGCGAAGTTCAGCGCTTCGTGGAAGGCGCCGATATTCGTCGTGCCGTCGCCGAAGAAGCAGACCGAGACATCCTTGTCGCCCTTGTATTGCGCGCGCCACGCCGCGCCGCAGGCGATCGGCAAATGCGCGCCGATGATGGCGTAGGAGCCCATGACGCCGTGCTCCTCGGAGGTGAGGTGCATGGAGCCGCCCTTGCCGCGCATCAGGCCGTTGTCGCGCTGCATCAGTTCGCCGAGCACCTGCTCGACCGGCACGCCGCGCGCGAGCGTATGCGCGTGGCCGCGATAGGTGCAGAAGCTGAGGTCGCCCTTCTTCATGGCGACTGCGAAGCCGGCGGCGACCGCCTCCTGGCCGAGCGACAGGTGGCTCGTGCCCTTGACCAGATTTTGCAGGAACAGGTCGAAGGCGCGCTGCTCCGCCTCGCGGATCACGACCTGTGTCCGGTACAGCCCCAGACGCGTTTCCTCGCCGATGTCGTCGTTCGGCGCGCGGGCCGGTTTCTTCGCCATACGCTTACCTCGTCTAGATTTTTGCCGGGCGGACGGGCCGCGCGGGAAGAGAAGTCGGGGAGGAAATTAGCGTCAGTTTCGAGGGATAAGCAACGCTGCGGCGCGGCGGCTGCCATGCAGCCCGGACAGGTGCGCAGGGCTCAGAGTTCGCCCTTCACCTTGCGTTCCCGGTAGAGCAGGTAAAGACCCGAGGCGATGACAACGGCCGCACCCGCAAGCGTGTAGCTGGTGGGCACGTCGCCGAAGACCAGGAAGCCTCCGGCCACGTACCAGACGATCTGCGTGTAGGTGAACGGAGCGAGCACCGCCGCCGGCGCGTAGCGGTGGGCCAGCACGAGGAACAGGTGGCCGACGAAACCGAAGGTGCCGACGGCAAGCATGCCGGCGATCACGAGCGGGTCGGTCGGCGCGCTCCAGACGTAAGGCAGCGGGATCGAGGCCGCGATGAAGCCGACGAGGGCCGTGTAAAACATTGTCGTGCCGGTGGTGTCGTACCCGGCCAGGAAGCGCGTCGAGAGATTGTAAAAGGCGTAGCAAAGCGTGCTGAGCAGGCTGAGAATGAAGACGGGATGAATGCCTTCGCCGGCGCCCGGCCGCATGACCAGCAATACGCCGCAGAAGCCGACGATGATCGCGGTCCAGCGCCGCCAGTGAATCCATTCGCCGAGCAACGGCCCCGCCAGCAGCGCAATAAAGAACGGAGCCGTGAAGGCGATGGTCGCGGTCTGGTCGAGTTGCAGATAGTGCAGCGCGACGAAGTTGAGCGCGGTCGATGCGAAGAGGAGCGTCGAGCGGCCGATCTGGAGCCACGGCTTTTTGGTCGAGAGCAGGCCGGGCAGCGTCCACGGGTTCACGATCAGCATCGAAAGAAAGAAGTGGCTGGCGTAGCGCGCCCACACCACTTCGAGCGTCGGCAGGTGGTTGGTCAGCCATTTCGCGATCGTGTCGAGGCACGCGAAGCAGACGAGGGCGGCACAGATCAGGCCGATGCCGATCATCCGCGCGCGCGGGTCGTGCGCCGCCGGTAACGTGTCGAGCGGCGCCGCGAAAATTCGCTTGAACATCAGGATTCCCGATCGAGGGCGCTTTCGTGCCAGCGGCGCAACGTAAGGTGCTGGATCAAAGTGAGAAGCGCAAAGATCGCAATGCCCGCGAGCGAAATCAGCAGGAGTGCGGCGAACATGCGGGGCACATTGAGGCGGTAGCCGGACTCCACGATCCGGTAGGCGAGGCCGGAACCCCGGCCGCCAGTTCCGGCCGCGATCTCGGCCACGACCGCGCCGATGAGGGCGAGGCCGCCCGCGATCCTCAAGCCGCCGAGAAAATAGGGGAGGGCTGCCGGGACACGCAGTAAAAACAGGGTTTTCCAGCGGTTGGCGCCATAGAGCTGGAAGAGCTCCTGGAGGTTTCGGTCGACCGAGGCGAGGCCGAGCGCCGTGTTCGAGAGGATCGGGAAGAAGGCGACGATCCACGCGCAGACGAGCACGGCCGTTTGCGGCTCGAGATAAATGAGCAGGAGAGGGGCGATGGCGATGATCGGCGTCACCTGCAAAATCACGGCGAAAGGAAAGAGCGAAAGCTCGACCAGGCGCGAACTTGCGAACAGGAGCGCGAGCAGCACGCCGCCGATCACGGCCAGCAGGAGCGCGATGGCAGTCGTGCGCAACGTGACAAGGAGGGACTCCGAGAGCGTTCCCCAATCGGACTTGAGCGTCTCGAATACGAGCGTGGGGCTCGGCAGGATGTAGGGCGGCAGTTCGTAGTAGCGGACGACCGCTTCCCAGAGTCCGATCGCAATGGCGAGCGCGACGATCGGCATGAACAGGCGCAGGACGCGCTCGCCGAACGATATGTGGGATGCTGCGCGCATCAGGCATCCGCCATGACGTTGGCGAGCGCGGCCGAGATTTCGCGGCACTGCGCGCCATATTCGGGCGAGGTGCGGAATTGTCCGTCGCGCGGCTCCGGCGCCTTGATCTCGAATTCCGCCGCGACGCGGCCGGGGCGCGGCGTGAACATGAGAATGCGGCTCGCGAGATAGACCGACTCGAAGACGGAGTGGGTGACAAAGACGACCGTGCAGTTCAACTGGCGCCAGAGCGCGAGCAGATCGTCGTTCAGCCTGAAGCGGCTGATCTCGTCGAGCGCGGCGAAGGGCTCGTCCATCAGCAGGAGTTGCGGCTTCGTGACGAGGGCGCGCGCGATCGAGACGCGCATCTTCATGCCGCCCGACAGCTCGCGCGGATAGGCATCGCGGAAGTCGTCGAGGCCGACGAGCGCTAAGGCCTCCTGCACGCGGCTTTCCTGATATTCGATGTTCTTGAGCCGCAGCGGCAGGCGGACGTTCTGCGCGACCGTCGCCCACGGCATCAGCGTTGGCTCCTGGAAGACGAAGCCGACATCGTGCGAGCCGGCACTATGGCGCACGATCTCGCCCTTGGTCGGGCCGGTGAGGCCCGCGAGCAGGCGGAGGGCGGTCGATTTCCCGCAGCCCGAGGGCCCCAGCAGTGCCAGGAACTCGCCGCGTCCAATGGAGAAATCGAGATGCTCCAGCGCCGTGACGCCGTTGGGATAGGTTTTGCCAACGCCCTTGAAGGCGGCGAGGGGCTTGTCGGAACTCGCGGCGGCATGGGCGGGGGCGGACATGGGAAGTGTATATCGCGTCGTCCCGGCCAAGGCGACGCGAATGCGTCGCCGCGAGCCGGGACCGTCCGAGAAAATTGATAAAGATACCGGGCTCGCGGCGCTGAGCGCGCTCGCCCGGGATGACGGCTACGCCGTCAATTCTTCGGCCTCAGCTCCAGCCCGACCTTCTTGCCCGTGAAGCTCGTATTCACCGCGCGGCGCCAGTCGATATTCGCTTGCACGACGCCGGCCTTCACCATCTTGTCGAAGAAGCTTTTCACGCGCGCCTCGGTGATCGTGCCCACGCCGCGCGTCAGCGCGTCGCCGGAATCGACGATGCCGTATTCCTTCATGGCGCGGATCGAGTGCGCGATGAGATCGTCGGTCATTTCCGGGTTGGCCTGCTTGATGAGCCTGTTGGCGGCGGCGTTGTCGCCGTAGAGATAGTTGTACCAGCCGATGACCGAGGCATCGACGAAACGTTGCACGAGCTTCGGGTTCTTCCGCACGAGATCGGTGTGGGTTTCGATCGTGGTGGAATAGGTGTCGAAGCCCTGGTCGGCGAGCAGGAAGATCTTGGGCTTGAAGCCGCCCTGCTTCTCCACGATGAACGGCTCGGAGGTGACATAGCCCTGCATCGCGACGTTCTTGTTGGCGAGGAAGGGCTGCGGGTTGAAGGTGTAAGGGCGGACCTGCTCGTCGCGGAAGCCGTGCTCGGACTTGAGCCACTGATAATAAGTAGCGACGCCTTCACTCGAGACGAGGATGTTGAGCTTCTTCAGGTCGGCGAATTTCTCGACGCCGATGCCGGGATGGGCGAGCAGGACCTGCGGGTCCTTCTGGAAGATCGCCGCGATCACGACGGTGGGGATCTTCTTCTCCACTGCGTCGAACGCCTGGAGCAAATTTGCGCCCATGTAGAAGTCGATCTTGCCGACGGCGAGGAGCAGGCGATTGTTGATCTGCGGGCCGCCAGCGGCGATCGTCACGTCGAGGCCGTACTTCCTGTACGTGCCGTCCGCGACCGCCTGGTAGAAGCCGCCATGCTCGGCCTGTGCGACCCAGTTGGTGCCGTAGGTCACCTTGTCGAGCGGCTGCGCGACAACGGTGGCGGGCAGGAGGGCGGCGAGAAACGCCACCGAAAGCAGGGACTTCCTGAGCATCGAACGTCCTCGATTCAGGCGGCAGTGAGCATGCGGCCAACGGTAACTCAAGGGCAGATCGGGCGTCCGGCGGCAAGCCGGAAATCTTAAGCAAGCGCATGGAATCCTGCCCGCGAATTGGGCAGCAGGCCGTCGTGCGCTTGCGACGGCCGGGACCCGAAACTAGGCTGCCGCCGCATTCGATGGGCTCGACCATGCTGCCGAAACGCCAATGGACCGACATGACGTGGGAAGATTTCCGCGCCGGCGACGCCGCGCGCTGGATCGCCGTCCTCCCCGTCGCCGCGGTCGAGCAGCACGGGCCGCATCTGCCGGTCGGCGTCGACGGCATGATCGCCGAAGGATATCTCGCGCGCGTGCAGAAGATCATGCCGGCGCCGTTGCCCGTTTCCTTCCTGCCGCTGCAATGGGTCGGGAAATCCGACGAGCATCTGGCGTATCCCGGCACGCTTACCGTATCGCCGGAAATCGCGATCCGCTCCTGGATCGAGATCGGCGAGAGCGTTTTTCGTGCCGGTGTGCGCAAGTTCGTCATGGTCAATTCGCACGGCGGCAACAGCGCGGTGATGGAGATCGTCGCGCGCGATCTGCGCGTGCGGCTTGGCATGCTCGCGGTCACGGCAAGCTGGAGCCGTTTCGGTTATCCGGACGGGCTGTTCAGCGAGGCGGAGCGTACGCACGGCATCCATGGTGGGGCAATCGAGACCGCGCTTATGCGTGCGATCCGGCCGGAAGTCGTGCGCGACGACAAGGTCGCGAATTTCAAGTCGGAGGCTGCCACGATAGAGCGCGAGTTCAAGTGGCTGCGCCCGGACCGGCCGGCGGGCTTCGGCTGGATGACGCAGGACCTGAACGAGCAGGGCGCGCTCGGCGACGCGCGCGACGGCACGAAGGAGAAGGGCGAGGCGGCGCTGGAGTTCGGCGCGCGCGCCTTTGTCGAATTGCTCGAAGACGTGGAGCGGTTCGGCCTCGCGCGGCTCAAGGATGGGCCGGCAATCTAACTTCTCACTGTCATCACCCGGCCGCCACGCCCCGCGCGTAGCGCGGTCTGGCGTGGCGAGACCCGGTGATCCCGCTTCAGTCGTACATGCCGTGCCTTCTTAAGCGAGATCGCCGGAACAAGCCCGGCGATGACACCGCTTTAACCCCGTATTGCCCCGTCCGCTTAAATGATATAATGTAACGTTTCTGGTTGCCGCGGCCCCGGAAACGATCCCATGCACGACCCAGTCTCCCATGCGCATGTGCACGCCCGCACAGAAGTGACGCTCGCGCCGTCGCTCCTGCGGCTGTCGGCCGTGCAGCGGCTCGCGATTGCCGTCGTGCTGTCCGCGCTGCTTTGGGTCACCGTGGCCTGGGCCCTGATGGACATTTCCGCATGAAGAATGCCGTCCGCTTCCGCGACCTGACGCTTGGCTATGACCGCCACCCGGCGGTGCATCACCTCAATGGCGAGGTGGCCGACGGCACGCTGCTCGCGCTGGTCGGGCCGAACGGCGCCGGCAAGTCGACACTGCTGAAAGGCATCGTCGGGCTGCTGCCGCCGCTCGCCGGCACGATCGAGCGCGGCGTGCCTGCGAGCGATGTCGCGTATCTGCCGCAGATCGCCGAGATCGACCGCAGCTTTCCCATCGCCGTCTACGACCTTGTCGCGATGGGCCTGTGGCGCAAGGCGGGGCTGCTTGGCCGTATCGGGCGCAATGAGCGCGCCACCATCGGCAAGGCGCTCGCGACGGTCGGGCTCGAGGGTTTCGAGGATCGCGCCATCGGCACGCTGTCGGGCGGGCAGATGCAGCGTGCGCTGTTTGCGCGATTGCTGTTGCAGGACGCGCGGCTGATCCTGCTCGATGAGCCGTTCACCTCGCTCGACTCCGGCACGGTCGCGGACCTGCTGGAGCTGATCCGCCGCTGGCATGTGGAGGAGCGCACGGTCATCACCGTGCTGCACGACTACGAGATCGTGCGCGCGCGCTTCCCGGAAGCGTTGCTGCTTGCGCGCTCGCCGGTCGCATGGGGGCCGACCGCTGAGGTGCTGAAGCCCGAGAACCTGCTGCGGGCGCGCCGGATGAGCGAGGCGTTCGACGACCGCGCGGCGGTGTGTGAAGTGCATACGGAGCACGCGGCTTGATGTCTTTTCCCTTTCCCCGCTGGCGGGGAGAGGGAAGTACAGCCTGCTCATGAAGTGAGACTGAAGTGCACGACCTCTTCATCGCCCCCTTCGCCGAGTTCGAGTTCATGCGCCGCGCGCTGGTGGGCATGCTGGCGTTGTCGCTGGGTGCGGCACCGATCGGCGTTTTTCTCATGCTGCGGCGGATGTCGCTCACCGGCGACGCCATGGCACATGCGATCCTGCCGGGCGCCGCGCTCGGCTTTCTCGTCGCTGGCTTCAATCTGTTCGCCATGACGCTCGGCGGCATCGCGGCCGGATTCGCGGTGGCGATCGGCGCGGGCGTCGTCGCGCGCGTGACCCAGCTCAAGGAAGACGCGTCGCTTGCGGCCTTCTATCTCGTGTCGCTCGCGCTCGGCGTGCTGATCGTCTCGATGCGCGGCTCGAATATCGACCTGCTGCACGTGCTGTTCGGCTCGGTGCTGGCGCTCGATAACGCGACGCTCATCCTGCTCGCGGCATTTGCGACGGTAACGCTCCTTGTGCTTGCAGTCGTCTGGCGGCCTTTGGTGCTGGAATGCGTCGATCCGGGCTTTCTGCGCTCGGTCAGCCGGGCAGGGGCGCCCGTGCACATCGCCTTTATGGCGCTTGTGGTCCTCAACCTCGTCGGCGGGTTTCATGCGCTCGGGACGCTCTTGGCGGTCGGCATCATGATGCTGCCGGCGATCGCCGCGCGTTTCTGGGCGACGGACCTGACGCGCATGATCGCGATTGCGGTCGCGGTGGCGTTCGCCTCCGGCTATGGCGGGTTGCTCCTGTCCTATCATCTCGGCGCGCCGTCCGGCCCCGCGATCATCCTCGTTGCCGGCGTGCTTTACGCCGCGTCGCTCGCGCTCGGCCCGGTCGGCGGATTGCGCCGCCGCTTCGCGCCGGGACGCCATCTGGAGGCCTGACACCGTGTTCCGCCGTTCGCTTGCCGTTGCGCTATTCGTCGTCGCTTTCGCTGCACCCGCCTTCGCGCAGGACAAGCTCCCGGTCGTCGCGAGCTTCTCGATCTTGGGCGATTTCGTGAAGAATGTGGGCGGCGAGCGCGTCGCGCTCACCACGCTGGTCGGTCCCGACGGCGATGCGCATGTTTATTCCGCGACGCCCGCCGACGCGAAGAATCTCGCGGCGGCGAAGGTCGTGTTCGTGAACGGCCTCGGCTTTGAGGGCTGGATGGACCGGCTCGTGAAGGCGTCGGGCACCAAGGCGCCGCTCGTCACCGTCACGCGCGGCATCAAAACCCGGCGCTTGGAGGGTGGTCATGGGCATGATCATGGCCATTCCCATGCCGAGACCGACCCGCATGCCTGGCAGTCGGTCGCCAACGCCAAAATCTATGTCGCCAATATCCGCGACGCGCTGGCGAAGGCCGACCCTGCGGGCAAGGCCGACTATGAGGCCAATGCGAAGGCTTATCTCGAAACGCTCGACGCGCTGGAGAAGGATATCCGCTCGGCGGTCGGTGGCATCGCCGAGGCGCGCCGGCGGGTGATCACCTCGCATGAGGCGTTCGCCTACTTCGAGGCCGCCTACGGCATCGATTTCGTCGCGCCGCAGGGCGTTTCGACCGAAAGCGAGGCTTCGGCGCAGGACGTGGCGAAGATCATCCGCCAGATCCGGGCGCAGAAGATTCCGGCCGTGTTTCTCGAAAACGTCTCCGATGCGCGGCTCGTGAAGCGCATCGCCGATGAGACCGGCGCGAGGATCGGCGGCACGCTCTATTCGGACGCGCTCTCGGGCGCAGAGGGCCCCGCGCCGACCTACATCGACATGATGCGGCACAATCTGCGGCAACTGGCCGAGGCGTTGGGGAGTTAGAACTTGTCATTCCGGGGCGCGCGTTG
>JAICQA010000330.1 GCA_025929595.1 Xanthobacteraceae bacterium | reverse complement strand
CCCTCCACCGCACAGACTTTGGCGCTCGCGTTGCACGAGCTCGCCACCAACGCCGCCAAATACGGCGCGCTCTCCGTCGGTGCGGGCCGGGTCGCGTTGCGCTGGCAGATTGAACCGGCCGGCATCGTGCTCGATTGGAGGGAAACCAAGGGTCCTGCCGTGACCAAGCCGACCAAGCAGGGCTACGGAACGCGCGTCGTGACTGCCGGCATTGAGCACCAGCTCGGCGGCAAGGTGATCTTCGACTGGCAGCCCGGCGGACTCCGCTGCACCATGACCGTTCCGCACAACCTCAAGGCCGAGAGGGCCCGTCAGCCCGAGCGGCCAGCCAGTCCGGCGAACAACGCCACGACATTGCAGCTCAAGCCGGGTGACGAGGTCCTGCTGGTCGAGGACGAGCCGCTTGTCGCCATGATGCTCACGGACATGCTTACGGAGCTCGGCCTGCGCGTAAACGGCCCGCACGGCACGCTGGCGTCGGCGCTGGATGCGGCGAAAATCGCGCAATCGAAGGCGGCAATTCTCGACGTCAATCTGGCGGGGGACAAGATCTACCCGGTCGCCGATATCCTGAACGGCCAGAAGGTCCCGTTTATCTTCGTGACCGGCTACGCGCGCGACAGCATCGACCAGCGCTTCAGCGAGACGGTCGTGCTGCAAAAGCCGATCGAGCGTCAGAAGCTGCGCACCGTCCTCGGCTGCAACCTGGCCGGTGCCGCCGCAGTCAGTCACGGCTGACCGCGGCGTTTCTTCTTATCGGTCAAACAGGCGCCCCGACGACCGGGGAGCGGCGCGCACGGCGAAGCAGAACCCGATAAATGCGCCGGCCATTGTCGCGATCGCGAGCGCATGCATCGGTTTGCGCCGGGCGTAGTCTTCGCCGGCGCGGAAGGTATCGCCGACGAGGTCATAGGTGTCGCTTGAAAAGCGCGTCACCGCTTCACGCGCGTCGTCATACATCTGCTGCGCGCCTTCGGTCGCCTGGCTCAGCGTTTCCCGCGCGGTGTCTTCGGCTTCGGATGCCGTGCGTTCGAGCGTATCCTTGGACCGCTCGATCGCATCACCCGCGCCGGCCAGATTTCGGTTTTGAATGGTCATTGCCGCTCTCCTTTGTCCTCCGCGGGACAACCGGCAGAGCAAGATACGGTTCCAGACCATTGCCGAACCTTCGCGTGACGTCGCAAAAGTGCGGGTCGGCGGAACCAAGTCACCGGCGCGCTAGGTCGCCTTAAGCGCCGGGAAATACATGGCGGCCGTCGCCAAATCCTTGTCCAATGGATCGGGCTTCCACCGCCGCCGCAGGTTCTGTCCGTGTATCATCGACAGCCAGAGCGGCCCTTCGTGATCGACGCGAACAAGCCGATAGCGATGGTTTCCGTGATGAACATGCAGGGGCGAGCGCCACGCCTTCCCTGGCCGCTCGTTCCACAACAGCGAGATGTATGAAGGCGATCGCCTGAATTGCGGCCGCCATACCCGGTCGTTGATGGATGCGACCGCGCCCCTCTGCGGCGTCACGACAAAATCCCGGCTCCAGACGGAATGCTTTGCCAGCTCCTGATCCGCGGTTTTTCTCGTCGCCGCAATGAAGTCGGGCGCGATGCAGTCGTCATTGTCCATGCGCGTTGAAAGGATGCATCCCGGGCGGAGATGATCACGCGCGATGATCTTGGACGCTTGCCGCAAGTTGCGCGCCAGGATCACCGTCGCGGTGCCGTGGAGGAATTCATAGTGAACGGGCGGCGTGTCAGGGTGAAACAAAACGAGCCACTCGAAATCCTTGCTCGTCTGCGATTGCACCGACGGCACACAGTAGCGCCGAAACAACTCGCCGCGCGGGACGAGATAGGCCGGATCGAGGCCGGTCTTGCCGTCGGGATATTTCCAGTGGAATTCGATATTGTAGCGCGTCAGAAGCAGATGTTTTGCAACATGCCGGCCGGACCGCGGCGAAATCCCGAGCCATTCGCGCAGACCCATGCGCTGCATCCTCTTCAGGCGTAGAACTCAGACAGATGCTGCACCAGGTTTGAGATGGCGACCCCGAGAGGATTCGAACCTCTGACCTGCCGCTTAGAAGGCGGCTGCTCTATCCACTGAGCTACGGGGCCAAACCGGAGCCCGCGGCGCCGGCGGCTAGTGCGTCCACTGGCCGACGCGTCTGAAGCTGAAATTATCCGCGTAGGCAATCTTGCGCCGCGCCGGCTCCTTCGGCTCGTAGACGCGGTAGGGAATCCCGTGGCGGTCGGCATAGGCGACCGCCTCCTCCTGCGTCGCAAAGCGCAGACGAAGCTGCTGTTTCATGTCGCTCGACGAGGTCCAGCCCATGAGCGGCTCGATCTTGCGCGCCACTTCCGGCTCATAGACCAGGAGCCATTCCCTGGTGTTGGCCTGCCCTGACTGCATGGCTGTGCGGGCGGGCTTGTAGATGCGTGCGGTCATCGTCGTCGTTGCCGATTCCTCGAAGGCGGATGGTCGGGGCGGCAGGATTCGAACCTGCGACCCTCTGCTCCCAAAGCAGATGCGCTACCGGGCTGCGCTACGCCCCGCCTGCCGGAGACCCCGGACTACGGCCCCCGCATTGCGATTTGGCTAACATGGGGGCCGGAGGCGGGCAAGCAAACCGCCCGTTTTCCGGCCGCGCCGGGCTATTTCTTCTTGGCTGCCGCCGTCGCCGCCGGTTTGGCCGTCGCCGCCGCCGCGCGCTTCGCCTTGTTGGCCTCGCAGTCGCGCATGGCCTGCCACATGCTGCTCCAGCCGATCGCCGTGCCCTGCGCTTCCGCCTGGGTCAGCTCGCGGCCTTCGCAGTGGCCGACAATCGCCGAATGCCAGATCAGGGTCACGGCGCTGAAGCCCTGCGCCGAGGCCGGAATGGCCGATCCGCTCACCAACACGCCCGCGGCCAGCGCCGCATACGCCACATTTCTCATGTCGATCCCCAAAAACTCTCAGCCAATACGGCCGGCACCGCGCCTGCCACCGCATCGAGCATATCCGTACGGCCAAGCCGCGCAATACGCGCCGCGCCATGTGGACAGACAATGGTGCCGTTAGCGCTTCCTGAAAATACGATGGGCGACGCGGTCGCCGGGCGCGATTCCGAGGCGCCTTGCGGTCCCTGCGACGACTTCGAGTACGGCCTTCACCGGCGCGCCGGAGGGGATCGTTTGCTCCGACAAGGGGGTGGTGCTTTCCGCGATCCGGGCGATGCGCCCGTCGGCGCGAATGAAGATCATGTCGAGCGACACATAGGTGTTCT
>JAICQA010000083.1 GCA_025929595.1 Xanthobacteraceae bacterium | reverse complement strand
TCCGTGACTTCCGTCCGCTCGTAAATTTTTGCGCCGCGCCGCTCGACGGCGCGCGCAAGTCCGCGCACCAGCCGGCCGGGATGTATATTGGCGGCGTCCTTGTAGAAGACGGAGCCCAGAGCGCCCTCGATCTTCACGCGCGCTTCCGTCTGCGCCTTGTTGAGCAGTTCGACGCGGTCGCCGAGACCGAGCCCGACGAACTCCGCATGTGTGTCGCGTACCGCCGGCAATTGTTGCGTTCCGCGCGCGACCGTCATACCGCCGCCGCGCATGAAATGAATGTCCATGCCCTCCGCCGATGCAACGCGGCCGACTTCATCGACGGCTCCGGCCATGGCGCGATAAAGCGCCACCGCCGCCTCGCGCCCATGATGCTCGGCGATGGCACCATAGCTCGCGGGGAAATGGCACGTGCACCAGGAGCCGTTCCGCCCCGAGGCGCCGAAGCCCGCGATCTCCTTCTCAATGATCGCGACCTTCAGCGATGGCTCGCGTTCAAGCAGGTAATAGGCGGTCCATAGCCCCGAATAGCCCGCTCCCAGGATCGCCACATCGACGTCGATCGAGCCGTCGAGCGGCGGCCGCGGCGTCAGATCGTCGCCGCAGGTCTCGAGCCAGAAACTATAGGAGGCATATTGCTTCATGGCGGGACCGCCAAAGCGCGCGGAACCTTGATCGAGCCATCAATCGGCGGCAGTGGCAAGGACGCCCCGGCCCGCCTTTCCTTGACTTTCGGACTTTGGCCGCTAGTTTCCGCCCGAAATCAAAAGGATCGAGACCATGGCGAAGGCCGTAACCCTGAAAATCAAGCTCCAGTCCACGGCGGACACGGGCTTCTATTACGTCACGAAGAAGAATTCGCGCACGATGACCGACAAGATGAAGAAGAAAAAGTACGATCCGATCGCGAAGAAGCACGTCGAGTTCGTCGAGACGAAGATCAAGTGATCTCATCCGAGCGGAATGAAAAAAGGGCGCCGGGAGGCGCCCTTAGTTTTTGTGACGTAGGGACGTCGATAAATCAGGTGGCCGGCGGAGAACGGTTCGAGGAGGCCACTCTATGCCGCTCCACCGCCGGCCGAACCCCACGGACCCAGGAGATGCGGCGGACCTGAGCACTCCGCAGGGTATCTGCTTGGACCGGTGGCTTTGGCTGGGGGCAACCGTGGCAACCGGCCCGGTCGCGCAAACCCTATCGGAACGCTGTCCGAAAGCAACGGAATCGGGCCGTTGTACGCGGGAAACTTCCCTGCTGCGTGAACTTGTAACCTTAAGGCGCGCGGTTAACGGGGATCAGGCGGCGTCGGCAACGACGCGATTACGCCCGTCGCGCTTGGCCCGGTAGAGCGCCTCGTCGGCACGCTTCAGCATCTGCGACGCATTGTCCTGCGGCCCTACGCGATCCGTAATGCCGATGCTGATCGTGACCTCGATACCCCTTGCCCCCTTTTCGACCGGGAACGGCTCGCCGGCGATTCGCCGCCGGATACGCTCGGCCACGAGCGTCGCGACACCGATATCGGTGTCCGGCATGACGACGACGAACTCTTCACCGCCGAAACGGCAAGCGAGATCGATGCCGCGGATCGACGCCTTCAGCCGCTCGGCAAATTCGCGCAGCACGTCGTCGCCGGTGTCGTGACCGAAATTGTCGTTGATCGACTTGAAGTAATCGATATCGAGAATGAGCAGGGAGAGCGCCTTGCCGCGCGCCGCCGAACGTTCGACCAGCGTGCCGACATGCGTTTCCATGTAACGGCGATTGTAAAGGCCGGTCAGGGGGTCGGTGAGCGCAAGCTCCATCGAATACTGCACCGTGTCGCGCAGTCGCTCGGTATAGCGCTTGCGCCGAACCTGGCTGCGTGCCCGCGCGATCATTTCGTTCTTGTCGGCGGTGCGCAGAATGTAATCGTTGGCGCCCAGATCGAGACCGCGCAGCAACCGCGCCTCCTCGCCCGGATCGGTGAGCAGCAGGACCGGCACGTGGCGAGTGCGCTCGAGCGAGCGGACCTGGCCCACGAGGCGCAGGCCGTCGAAGTTCTGGAATTCGAGCGAGATCAGCAACAGATCGAAGTCTCCCTCCGCCGCGCGCAACAGCGCAGCCTGCGGATTCTTCTCGACCTCGATCGCGTAATGCGGCGCGAGCGCAGCCTGGATTCGGTCGATCGAGGAATTGCGCTCCTCGACGAGCAGGACCTTCGCATTCACGCCCGAGTCCTGCGCCGCCTCGAACATATGGTCGGTAACGCCGATCTCCGACGACGTGACGGCCCGCATGCGCAGCTCGTCCGTCACCATCTTGAGGCGCACGAGCGCGCGCACGCGCGCGATCAATGCAATGTCGTTGACGGGCTTCGTCAGGAAGTCGTCGGCCCCGGCCTCAAGGCCGCGCACTCGGTCCGCCGGCTGGTCGAGCGCCGTGACCATAATGATCGGAATGTGATGCGTCGACGGATTGGATTTCAGCCGGCGCGCCACCTCGAAGCCATCCATGCCCGGCATCATCACGTCGAGCAGAACGATGTCGCATTGGCTGCGCTCGCAGATCTCGAGCGCCTCGATGCCGCTGGACGCGGTGATGACCTCGAAATACTCCGCGCTGAGCCGCACTTCGAGCAGCTTCAGGTTCGCGGCGTTGTCGTCGACCACCAGGACGCGGGCACTCATGAAGTCAATTCTCCTTCACGAAGTGGCGGACGGTTTCGAGAAACTTCGAGACCGAAATCGGCTTCGAGAGATAGGCCTCGCAGCCCCCTTCCCGGATGCGCTCTTCGTCGCCCTTCATGGCAAAGGCGGTGACCGCAACGACCGGAATCGATTTCAGCTCGTCGTCCTCCTTGATCCACTTCGTCACTTCCAGCCCCGACACCTCCGGCAACTGGATATCCATCAGGATGAGATCGGGCCGATGCTTGCGCGCGAGGTCGAGCGCCTCGATCCCGTTGCGGGTCTCGATGGTCGCGTAGCCGTGCGCTTCCAATAGATCGTGGAAGAGCTTCATATTGAGCTCATTGTCCTCCACGATCAGGACCGTCTTCGACATCAACTCCGCCCCGTGCCTGCGCCTCGCCCGCGTCCATGCCGATCGCGTGCAACAATTGCACGACGGTAGCGATGCGAGCAGGATTGCTTGTCGGCAATCCTGTTGAATTTACGCCATATTCCTTACAGAAAGGGTAATGACGTCAATGACTCGCAGGCGCGGAAAGCCCTCTCCAGACGAGGCGGAAACGCTTGCGGTTGCGGCGCTTTCCTTCCTCGCAGAGGAACCGGAGCGCCTCGGCCGCTTCCTCGCGGTCACCGGCCTCGAGCCCGAGAACCTGCGCGCGGCGGCCGGCACCCCGGGGTTCCTGCCGGGCGTTCTTGATCATCTGATCGGCGACGAAACCCTGCTGCTCGACTTCGCCGCGCAGCAAGGAATCGATCCGTCCGAGATACCCGCAGCGCGCGCCGTGCTGCCCGGCCATCGCGGCTGACGGACACGAAACGGGCGGCCCTCCCGGCCGCCCGCCGATGCGATGACGCGCAGTCAGTTCTTCTTCATGCGCTCCTTGACCGGATCCTTGACGTTCTCGACCTTGTCGAACTCGACGTTGATGTACTTGTCACCAACCTTCTCGACGCGCCGGATATAGACATTCTGCACGATGTCGCGCGTCTCGGGGTCAATCGAGATCGGGCCGCGCGGGCTCTCCCACTTCATGCCCTTGGCGGCAGCAATCAGCGCTTCGCCGTCACCCTTGCCACCGGTCTTCTTCAACGTCTCATAGATCAGGTGCATGCCGTCCCAGCCGCCGATCGAGAAGACGTCGGGGTTGCGGCCATAGGCGGCGTTAAAGGCCTTCACAAACGCCTCGTTCTTCGCCGACTTGTGCGAATGATCGTAGTGGAACGCGGTGACGATGCCGACGGCCGCCTCGCCCATGCTTTGCAGCACGTTGTCGTCCATCGTGATCTCGCCTTGCCCGAGAATCTTTGTTTTCTTCGGGTCGATGCCACGCTCCTGCAGCGCCTTCGCGAATGCCGCCGGCTGCGCGCCGCCCGGAATGAAGACGAAGATCGCTTCGGGATTCAAATCTTTCGCGCGCTGCACGAAGGCCGAGAAGTCCGGGTTGGCCACCGGCATGCGCACCGAGCCAACCACCTCGCCGCCCGCCTCCTTGAAGCCGCGGCTGAACGCCTGCTCGGCATCGTGCCCGGGGCCGTAATCGGAGACCATCGTATAGACCTTGCTCAGCTTGCCGCTCTTGCGGGCCCAACCGCCGAACGGTTCCTGCAATTGCGGAATGGTCACCGAAGTCCGCGCCATGAACGGTGACTTCGTGGTGATGATCGAGGTCGCGGCATTCATCACCACCATGAATTTCTTCGCTTCCGAAGAAATATCGCCGGCCGCCATCGCATTCGGCGTCAGCGCGAAGCCCGCGAGGATGTCCACCTTGTCACGAACGACGAGCTCTTGCGCGAGGCGCTTGGCGACGTCGGGCGCAACACCGCCCGTATCCTTGCGTATGAATTCGATCTTCTTGCCGGCGACCGTATCGCCGTTCTGCTTCACGTAGAGCTTGATCGCATTGTCCATCTGCGTCGCCGCGTCGGCGAACTGGCCCGAATAGGACAGGATGATTCCGACCTTGATCGTTTCCTGCGCCTGCACAGGCGCGGCAAGCGCGGCCATGGCGAGCGTGGCAAGCGCGATTGGTTTCATTCGCATGATGGTTCTCCCGAACTGTCAAAAAAGCAGTCGGGCCGAATCTATGCCCTGCGCGGCGCGCCGTCGAATACAAAAACGCCGCAAGCAAATGGGCAGCGACCCACGATCAACGCTTGCAGGGCGTCGATTTCAAAAATTCGAGCGTCGTGAGTTCGCCGCGCAGCGCGAAGCCGCCGTAATCGAGCCGCAGTGCGCGGCTGATGCCATTCTCGTACAGCTCGAAACCAAGCACATAGGTCGGCGTGCGCTCGCCCACGCCCTGCTCGAAATAGCTCACTGTCACCGGGTAGCGCGCCACGCTCGAAAGCTCGGGCTTCCTGGCGGCTTCCTCCGGAGCTTCCTCGCCGTTCACGGCGGCGCCCACCACGGCGAGCGTGTCATAAACTTTGCGGCCGTCGGGCGCGCCGTCGAATACGCGCGCCTCGACCATCCGCTGGCCGGCAGCGCCTGCGGCGATCAGCGAAATCAAATGCTCGGTCGGCAAGGTGATCTTGCCCTCCAGCGCGAAAGTCTCCGGCTTCGCACCGGCGAGCTTTACGGTGAAGCCACCGTCGTCCTTGCGCTCGGCGGTGCCGTCGACCTGGTCGCGCAATTCGTCGTTCAGCACGTTACGCGACTTGAACCGGTAGCTTTTCGCTGCGCCACCTTCCCAACTCACGCTGTGCAGGTCGCTCGTGCTGAGCCTTCCCTCGCCCGTGTCGAGAGCTGTCACCTGCCGAAGCGTGACCGAGTAGCCCTCGCAGGCATTGCCGGTCAGTTCGAACGCGATGCGGCCGGTCGCCCGGTCAAGCTTCACGCTCGTCTTGGACGGATCGAGCGTAAGCTCATAGGTCGCCCGGTGCGGCGCGAGCGGTGCCGCCTCCGCGGACACGGCGGCCATACCCGCCAGCGCGGCGGCCGTCAGAACCAGGGCTCGCGGCCGGAAAGTCAACATTCAGAATCTCCTGCACCACTATAAGCCGAACAGCCCGCCAATGGACGGCGCATGTGGCAACAAAGCGGCCCGCCACCCGTTGCCGAAATCGCGGCCTTCAGCCAAGACTTGGTGATCTCCACGGGAGCAGACAATGGCCGGTCGAATCGAAAAGCGCCTCGCCGAACTGGGCATAGTCCTGCCGAGCCCGCCGTCGCCCGCCGCGAACTATGTTCCGGCCGTGCTCACCGGCTCACTGCTGGTCTGCGCCGGTCAGGTCTCGGCTGTGCCCGGCGGCGAGGCGATGAAGGGCAAGCTCGGCGACGTCTCCATGGAGCATGGCCAGAAGGCAGCACGCATTTGCGCGATCAATCTCCTCGCGCAGGTCAAGGCGGCACTCGGTGATCTCGATCGCGTGAAGCGCTGTGTGCGCCTGGGCGGCTTTATAAACGCCAAGCCCGACTACGCGCCTTTGCCACTTGTAATGAACGGCGCCTCCGACCTCATGGTCGAGATATTCGGTGACGCGGGGCGGCATGCGCGCACGACCGTCGGTGTCGCGCAACTGCCGAACGACGCATCGGTCGAAGTCGAAGCAATCTTCGAGGTCGCCTGAGCCTATGGCCGGTCTCGATTGGCTCACCGAGCACCCGGTCGCGCATCGCGGCCTGCACGGCAACGGGCTGATCGAGAACACGTTGGGCGCCGCACGCGCTGCTGTCGAGGCGAATTACGCCAATGAGGTCGACCTGCAACTCACAGCCGACAACGAGGTGGTCGTCTTTCACGACGATACGCTCGACCGGTTGACGGACGCAACCGGCCCTCTCACGGCCCGCACGTTGACTGAGCTGAAGCAGGTCGCCCTTCGCGGCAGCGGCGAACTCATTCCCACGCTTCAAGAACTTCTCGATACCGTCAGCGGCCGCACGCCGCTGGTGCTCGAATTGAAAAGCAACTGGGATGGCGACGACCGCCTCACCGCCCGCACCGCGGAAATCCTCAAGGGCTATGAAGGCCCCGTCGTCTGCATGTCGTTCGACCCGCAGGTGCTGGTCGACCTGCAAAAATACGCACCCGGGCTGCCGCGCGGCATCGTCGCCGAACGGTATTACGATCATGCCGATTGGGCACCACTCGGCGCCAGCCGGAAATTCCGGCTCGGCAATCTGCTGCACTTCAATCGCACGCGGCCGCACTTCGTCGCCTACTATGTGCGCGACTTGCCCGCGCTCGCCCCGCTCGTCGCACGCTACTTGCTCGGCATGAAACTCCTCACCTGGACCGTTCGTACCGACGCGGAGCGAAGCAAGGCACGCCGCTGGGCAAACCAGATGATCTTCGAGGGCTTCCGGCCCTAGACTTGAAGGGCGGCGGACACCACGTCAGACGCCCGCCTCACGGCCACCGCATGAGCACGAGTTCCCTGCGCGTCCGCATCGAGTCATCCATACGCTCCATCCCCGCTGATGTCTGGGACGCGTGCGCATTTCCGTCTGGAGCAACCGTCAAAAATTCCAACGCGACGCGCAGCGAGCGGACAAAAGCAGATTCCATTTCTGAACATGCCGACTCTGTTTCTGAGCCAGACGCTTGCAACCCATTTATATCTCACGCGTTTCTGGCTTCACTCGAAGATTCAGGTTGCGTCTCCGCGCGGACCGGTTGGCAACCGCAGCATCTGGTGGTCGAGAGCGAAGTCGGCGAAGCGTTCGCCGTCATGCCCTGCTATCTCAAGAACCATTCACAGGGCGAATATGTCTTCGACCACGGCTGGGCCGAAGCCTACGACCGCGCAGGCGGCGACTACTATCCGAAGCTGCAATGCTCCATCCCCTTCACGCCGGTGACCGGCTCGCGTCTGCTCGTGCGCCAGGGCCTGCAGGCCGAAGCCGCGCGCGAGGCGCTGGTCGCCGCCGGCATCGAGCTCACGAAGCGGCGGCAGGCGTCGTCGCTGCACGTCACCTTCCAGACGGAAAACGAGTGGAAATATCTGTCCGGCCTCGGACTGCTCGCACGCACGGACCGGCAGTTTCACTGGATCAACGAAGGCTATCGTTCGTTCGACGACTTTCTTGCCGCGCTCTCGTCGCGCAAGCGGAAAACGCTCCAGCGCGAACGGCGCGAGGCGCAGGACGGCGTCGAGATCCTTCGGCTGACCGGCCCCGAGCTGACCGACGAAATCTGGGACGCCTTCTTTCGCTTTTACATGGATACCGGCTCGCGCAAATGGGGCCGCCCCTACCTCAACCGCGAGTTCTTTTCGATTGTTTCGGCGACGATGGCGGATCGGATCGTCCTCGTCATGGCGCGCCGCGCGGGTCGCTGGATCGCGGGCGCCCTCAACTTCCTTGGGCAACGCACGATCTATGGCCGCTACTGGGGCGCGACCGAGCATCGCCCCTTCCTGCATTTCGAGGTCTGCTACTACCAGGCGATCGACTATGCGATCGAGCACGGCCTCGCCTGCGTCGAGGCCGGCGCGCAGGGCCCGCACAAGGTCGCGCGCGGCTATGTGCCGGTCACTACCTATTCCTCGCACTATATTGCGGATCCGGGGTTGCGCCGCGCGATTGCCGACTATCTCAAGCACGAACGCGCCTATGTACGGGCGGAAGCCGAGGAGCTTGCGGCAATGGCGCCGTTTCGCAAAGATGGCGCGTGACGGAGGGAGCGATGGCTGTCTACGACCAGAACAACATCTTCGGGAAGATCATCCGCGGCGAGTTGCCGGCGCAGAAGGTCTTTGAAGACGACAAAACGATCGCCTTTCTCGACATCATGCCGCGAGCGCCCGGCCACACACTGGTCATTCCCAAAGCGCCGGCTCGCAACCTGCTTGACGTGAACCCGGACGATCTTGCCCATGTCATGCAGGTCGCACAGAAGATCGCGCAGGCCGGCATGAAGGCCTTTGGCGCCGACGGTGTCACGATCCAGCAATTCAATGAAAAGGCAGGCGGTCAGGTGGTCTTCCATCTGCACGTCCATGTGATCCCGCGTAAGGAGGGCGAAGCCATGAAGCCGCCAGCGACCTTCAAGGAAACGCCGGAGAACCTCGCCGCTCACGCCGATAAGCTGCGCGCAGCACTCGCCTAACCGAAGTACCAGGCGCCGGCGATGACCACCGCCTCGCCGAACAGGATGCCGAGGAAGACCGACCGCCGCGCACCGAGATAGACGACAAATCCGGCGACCACCGCGCCGATGCGGACCGCGAGCGGCACCGCCTCCAGTTCGCCCGGCGGCAAGAGCACCAGCCGCGCCACGACGGCGGCAAGCAAGGCCGTCGCGACGCCGCGCACGAAGATCAGCGCCTCGCTGTCTTCGTCCATCCGGCGCGCGAACACGACCGCGAGCGAACGCCACACCTCAGTCGGCAGAAAGCCCGCGAGTATGACGAGGACATAGGGCCAAAGCGCCGCGTCGAAAATCATACGCCGCCCTTCTCTTTTCGCTTCTTCACCAAGCGATGTATGCCCCACGCCGCCGCACCACCAACGAGTCCGGTCCACAGCAGATCGAGCCGTCCGCCGAACTCGGCAAAGACGGGCGCGAGAGCAAGGCCGAACACGAGCGCGAGCCGATCCACGAGATCGCGCGCGTTGTGC
>JAICQA010000300.1 GCA_025929595.1 Xanthobacteraceae bacterium | reverse complement strand
TCGCGTGGGTCCGGCGAGCCGTTCCGCTCGTCACAAGGTCCGCTTCTTGGCGGCTTGCGTAGGCGTTGCCAAACGCGAGTGCGCAAGACCGAAGCGGTCCGCCCAGCGGTGGATAGAGGGGCCATTCCAAAAGCGTGGCCTGGTATCTCCACCGGGGCTCACGCGGAGCAAGCCTAGAAACACCGCGTGCGGGACGCCGGGAAACCTCCGGCAACCTCGCGGCAAGGCCTCCATGTGCTTTCCACTTTCGCACATGGACCGTGGGGACCGGCAGTCCCCGGCGTCCCGCGCGCCCCTCGCTTGAATGGGGCGCACCGGCTCAAAGCTCGGGCGGAATCCCGCCGCGAGATCGCGGATCGCTGTTTGACATCGTCATCCCGGGCGAGCGACGCGAAGCGTCGCGAGACCCGGGATCGTTATCGGAAAATCTCGGGACGATCCCGGCTCGTGCTCGCGCATTCTGCACTCGCGCGGCCGGGACAACGAGTTAAATCGTCAGCTTCCCTTCCTTCGCCGCCGCGAAGCGCTTGTTCACCTCGTCCCAGTTCACCACGTTCCACCACGCCTTGAGATAATCCGGGCGGCGATTCTGATACTTCAGGTAATAGGCGTGCTCCCACACGTCGTTGCCGAACAGGACCATCTGCCCGTCCATGATCGGCGTGTCCTGGTTCGGCTTCGGCACGAGCGCGAGCTTGCCGCTCTTGTCGACCGTCACGAACACCCAGCCGGAACCGAACACGCGTCCGCCCGCCGCGTTGAACTCGCTTTGCAGCTTGTCGAAGCCACCGAAGCTCTCCTTGATCGCGGCAGCGACCGCGCCCGATGGTTCACCGCCCTCGCCGCCCATGACCTGCCAGAACATGGTGTGGTTGGCATGTCCGCCGCCATTGTTGCGCACCGTCGTGCGAATGGCGTCGGGGACATTCTTCAGATTGGCAAGGATTTCATGCAACGGCTTTTCGGCCAGTGCTGTGTTGTCTTTCGCGACCTTGTTCAGATTCTCGACATAAGCGGCGTGATGTTTCCCGTGGTGAATTTCCATCGTCATCTTGTCGACATGCGGCTCGTTCTTGTCGGCGGCATAGGGCAGCGGCTCGAGCTTGAACGGACCGGATGCGGCCTGCGCAAAAGCATCAGGACCGCGAACGCTGGCATAGGCGCCGACGACGGCCGTGCCGATCAGCAGTGTACGGCGATTGAGCATCTGCATTGGACTCTCTCCCGGCTTTCGGAGCCCTCGCCGCGCAATTGCGGCGCCGGAGCTGCCGCGTGCTTTGCGGCACCATGATAAGCCCCGAACCCCGCCGCCGGATGCTGGGCGTCCATCAAAATTTTCGCGATTGAACCGGCGGGACCCCTGTATCTGTCCCGGAACGGCGCTATCCTCGCGCCATGGCTGCAAAATCCGGAACCATTCGCGTCGGCATCGGCGGCTGGACCTTCGAGCCCTGGCGCGGCGTCTTCTACCCAAAGGGCCTGCCGCATGCGCAGGAACTGAAATACGCCGCCGAGCGCCTGACCTCGATCGAGGTCAACGGCACCTTCTACAGCACCCAGTCGCCCAAGACGTTTCGCAAATGGGCGGGCGAGGCGCCGGACGACTTTCAATTCGCACTCAAGGGGCCGCGCTACGCCGTCAACCGGCGCGTGCTCGCAGAGGCCGGCGACTCCATCAAACGCTTCATGAATTCGGGCGTGACCGAGCTGGGCGGCAAGCTCGGGCCGCTCCTGTGGCAGTTCGCGCCGACGAAGAAATTCGACGAAGCGGATTTCGGAAAGTTTCTTGAGCTGTTGCCGCAGACTTTCGACGGCCGCGCGATCCGCCATGTGGTCGAGGTCCGCCACGATAGTTTCTGCACGCCGGATTTCATCGCACTCACCCGCCAATTCAGGACGCCGATCGTCTTCTCCGAGCACGCGACCTATCCCGCCATTCCCGATGTCGTGTCGGACTTCGTGTATCTGCGTTTGCAGAAGGGCAAGGACACGGTCAAGACAGGCTATCAGCCGAAGGCGCTGGACGACTGGGCGAAGCGGCTGAAGGCATGGGCTAAAGGCAACGCGCCCGCGGATCTCACGCTCATCGACAAGAAGAACAAGGCTCCCGCGAAGCCGCGCGACGTCTACGCCTACTTCATTCACGAAGGCAAAGTGCGCGCGCCCGCCGCCGCCATGGCCACGATTGAGCGGCTGAAATGAAGAAGGCGCCGCCTCTCTTCACCATCGGCTACGAGAAATCGCCGCTTGCCGATGTGTTGCACGCCCTGAAGGACGCGAAGGTCGAACTCCTGATCGACACACGCGCCGTCGCCGCTTCCCGCCGCGCGGGATTCTCGAAGAAGATGCTGGCGGCCAGTCTCGAAGGAGAAGGCATCAAATATCTCCACTTGCAGAAGCTCGGCACACCCGCCGAGGGACGCGAGGCCGCGCGCTCGGGCAATTACAAGAAGCTCTGGCAGATCTACGGCAAGCATATCAAGACGAAGGACGCGCGCGAGCAACTTGATGCGCTTGAAGACATGATCCGCGAAGGCCGCCGCCTGTGCCTCCTCTGCTACGAGCGCGAGCCGACCGAGTGCCACCGCAGCAAGATCGCCGAGATCATGCAGGAGCGGACGGGCCGCAAGATCGAAAACCTGTTCACGGCCCCGCCCGGCCTTTGATCCTCCCGCCGCTTGACCGCGGCGCCGCCGGGCCGTGAAATTCCATCCGGCCGGGCGGCGCGGCCGGCAAATCGGGGGAGCTCATGGATACCATCGGGCTGATCGCCTACAGCGCGGCCACGGCCGGCATCATCCTCACGGTCGTCCAGTTCTGGATGAAGACCATGATCCCCCTGCGCTTCATCGGGATCGTCACGAACGTCCTGTTTCTCATCTATTCTGGCCTCGCCTTCGTATGGCCGACCTTCGTGCTCAACTGCATCGTGCTGCCGCTCAACGCCTGGCGCCTGCACGAAATGCGCGAGTTGATCCGCAAGACTCAGGCCGCCAGCAAAACCGACTTCGACATGAGCGCCCTCGCCCCCTTCATGACCGACCGCACCGTGAAGGCGCGCGAAACGGTGTTCAGCAAGGGCGAGGACGCGGACGCGATGTATCTCGTCGTCGCCGGCCGCCTGCATTTGCCGGAAACGCAGATCGAATTCGGCCCCGGCGCCATGGTCGGCGAGCTTGGCCTGCTCGCGCCGGGCCGGACGCGGACGCAGTCGCTGGTCGCAATCGAAGACACCGAAGTGCGCGTGCTGCCATACGAGCGTTTCGAGGAGCTCTACTTCCAGAACCCGCAGTTCGGCCTCGCTTTTCTCAAGCTCACGAGTCAGCGATTGTTTCAGAATATCGCCAGGCTCGAGCAGGAACTGGCCGACCGGACCAAGGAAGTGCATCGGCTGCGCGGTGCGCAGCCGGCATAAAGTTAGCCTTACTCCGCTCGTCCCCGCGCAAGCGGGGACCCAGAGCAACAAATCAACTTCCGTTGGCTAGTCTGGATTCCCGCTGCCGCGCCGACGAGCCCGATCAGGACGAGTGTCCGGCGC
>JAICQA010000401.1 GCA_025929595.1 Xanthobacteraceae bacterium | reverse complement strand
TCACGCGCGCCGGCATTCTCGTCGCCGAGCGGCGCTGGAATCTGCGGCTGAAGAACGGCATTGACGTGCGGCTGCCGGAAGAAGACCCGGCGCTTGCGCTCGAGCGGCTCGTGCAGCTCGACCGGAGCACGCAGATTCTTACGCGCGACGTGACGGTGATCGACCTGCGCGTGCCCGATCGCGTCGCGGTCGGCCTCACGGACGAAACCGCGGCGGCGCTCAAGAAGCAGCCGAAGCGGACGGGAGCGGAATCATGAGTTCCGCTCTCTCCCGCGGCCTCGCTCCCCGCATGCGCCCGTTGCACCCGCGGCGCAGCGCGGTCGTGGCGGCGCTCGACATCGGCACCAGCAAGATCGCCTGCCTGATCGCGCGGCTGAAGCCGCTCGACGACACCTCGCACCTCGGCGGCCGCACGCATTCGGTCGAGCTCATCGGCTTCGGCCATACGCGCGCGCGCGGCATCAAGGCCGGCACCGTGATCGACATGGCGCGCGCCGAGGAAGCGATCCGGCTCGCCGTCGACGCGGCGGAACGCTCCGCGAAGCTCGAAATCGCATCGGTCATCCTGTCGGTCTCCGGCGGGCGGCTTGGCAGCGACTCGTTCTCGGCCTCGACGCGGCTCATCGGGCCGTCGGTGGAGGAGGGCGATATCGGCCGCGCGCTGGATGCAGCGAGCCTGCACTCCGTGCGCGACGGGCGTGCGGTCTTACACTCGCTCCCGGTCGGCTATGGCATCGACGGCTCGCTCGGCGTGCGCGATCCGCGCGGCATGCTGGGCGACACGCTCGCGGTCGACTTGCACGTCATCACAGCCGACCTGCCGGCCTTGAAGAACCTCATTCTCTGCGTCGAGCGCTGCCATCTCACGGTCGAGAGCCTGGTGGCCGGACCCTATGCAGCGGGCCTCGCGGTGCTCGGCGCCGACGAAATCGATGTCGGCTCGACCGTGATCGATCTCGGCAACGGCACGACGACCGCGGCGGTGTTCGCCTCGGGCGACTGCGTGCATGTGGACGGCATCGGGCTCGGCGGCAGCCACGTCACGATGGATCTCGCGCGCGGCCTGTCGACCACGCCGGTCGAAGCGGAGCGCCTGAAGACGCTGCATGGCAGCGTGCTCGGCGGCACCACCGACGATCTCGAACTCGTGGCCGTGCCGCCGGTGCAGGGCGGCGAGCATGAGACGGCGAACGCGGTGTCGCGCTCCAGCATCGTGCGCATGATCCGCCCGCGCATCGACGAAATCCTCGAAGTGATCCGCGACCGGCTGAAGGGCGCGAACATGCTGTCGGTCGCCAGCCGCCGCATCGTGCTGACCGGCGGCGGCTCGCAGCTGACCGGCATCGCCGAGCTCGTCGGCCGCCTGTTCGGCGCGACGACGCGCTTCGGCCGTCCGCTCGGCATGAGCAATTTTCCCGAGCCGGCGCGCAGCGCTGCCTTTGCCGTGGCCTCGGGACTTCTTGTGTATCCGCAGTTTGCCGGCCGCGAGCATTTCGAGCCGCGGCGGAGGAATGCGCGTGTAGAGGCGAACTACATCACGCGGGTGGGGCGTTGGCTCAAAGAGAGTTTCTGATTCAAACGGGACGAAGGGACGTGCGCTCAAGCGCGAAAGGGTAACGAACATGACCATCAATCTGAATGCGCCTGACATTCGCGAACTGAAGCCGCACATCACCGTGTTCGGCATCGGCGGAGCCGGGGGCAACGCAGTCAACAACATGATCTCTGCCGGCCTTCAGGGCTGCGAGTTTGTCGTCGCAAATACCGACGCGCAGGCGCTGAACTCATCGAAAGCGAAGCGCGTGGTGCAGATGGGCCTCGAAGCGACGCAAGGTCTCGGCGCCGGATCGCATCCGGAAGTCGGCCGCGCCGCCGCCGAGGAAGTGATCGACGAAATTCGCGATCATCTCTCGGGCGTGCACATGGCCTTCGTCACCGCCGGCATGGGCGGCGGCACGGGCACGGGTGCCGCGCCGGTGATCGCGCGCACCACACGCGAGATGGGGATTCTCACCGTCGGCGTTGTCACCAAGCCGTTTCAGTTCGAAGGCAACCGCCGCATGATGATTGCGGAAGCGGGCATTCAGGAACTCGCGAAGCACGTCGACACGCTGATCGTCATTCCGAACCAGAACCTGTTCCGGGTCGCCAACGAAAAGACGACCTTCGCCGACGCCTTCGCGATGGCGGACCAGGTGCTCTATTCGGGGGTCGCCTGCATCACCGACCTCATGGTCAAGGAAGGCCTCATCAACCTCGACTTCGCCGACGTGCGCACGGTCATGCGCGAGATGGGCAAGGCG
>JAICQA010000050.1 GCA_025929595.1 Xanthobacteraceae bacterium | reverse complement strand
GCTTCAGGCCCTTCGATTGCAGGAAAGCTGCGAGCGAGCGCGATGCCTCTTCCGCCTCGCCGTACTTCATGGTCTTGCCCATGAAGATGTAAGCGTCGCGGTCGCGAAATTTTTCGAAGCTTTCGTCGATCAGGTCGACCAGCGACTCATAGACCGACGGATCGATCTCGGCGGGTACGCCCTTCGGATAATGCTTGAGCCAAATTCGGTCGGCCATGATGGCGTATCCTCCAATCCCTTAGCATGCAGGTTTTCCTGCTTGACCCAATCTTACCGCCGGCCCGGCAAAATGCGAGTGGCCCTTCCTCGGCCGTGCCTCCTTCCCGCCCCGTCGCTCGGCCGGAACCCCAATCCGCTCCGCGCCTTAGTCGATCCACGGGATTGCGAGACCGCATCTCTTCCCGCGCCGGCCGTTTCGATCCTATGCTTGCGGTACGCCAAGGACCGGCGACTGAGACCGCCGGCCCGCACGTCACGGGTTCGTCATCGTCGCCGCTTAGACGGGGAAAATCGCCGTCCGGCGATCGAAATTCGGGGAGGAGTTTATGTCGTTCCGCAAGTTCGTTTTCGCCGCCAGCGCCTCGTTGCTCTTCAGTTCCGCGGCGAACGCCCAGATCGAAATTCACTGGTGGCACGCAATGACCGGCGGCAACAACCAGGTCGTGGTCAAGCTCGCCGAGGAATTCAACGCGTCGCAAAAGGATTACAAGGTTATTCCGAGCTACAAGGGCGGCTACGCCGATACGATGAACGCCGGCATCGCCGCCTTCCGCGCCGGCAACGCCCCGCACATCATGCAGGTGTTCGAGGTCGGCACCGCGACGATGATGGCCGCGACCGGCGCGGTGAAGCCGGTGCACGTGCTGATGAAGGAGGCGGGCGAAAAGTTCGATCCGAACGCTTACCTCCCGGCGATCACCGGCTACTACTCGACGGCGAAGGGCGAGATGCTGTCCTTTCCGTTCAATTCGTCGTCGATGGTGATGTGGCTGAATAACGACGCGCTCAAGAAAGCCGGGCTCGATCCGGCGAAGCCGCCGAAGACCTGGCCCGAAGTGTTCGAGGCCGCCAAGAAGCTCAAGGCTTCCGGTCACGACAGTTGCGGCTTCTCGACCGCGTGGGTGACATGGGCGCATATCGAGCAGTTTTCGGCCTGGCACAACGTGCCGATCGGGACGAAAGCAAACGGCCTTGGCGGCTTCGACACGGTGCTCAAGTTCAACTCGCCGCTGCACTTGAAGCACCTGGAAAATCTCGTGAACCTGCAAAAGGACAAGACCTTCGACTATTCGGGGCGGACCAACACCGGTGAAGGCCGGTTCACGTCGGGCGAATGCGCGATCTTCCTCACCTCGTCGGGCTTCTTCGGCAACGTGAAGAACAACGCGAAATTCAACTGGTCGAACGCGCCGATGCCCTACTACCCGGACGTCAAGGGCGCGCCGCAGAACTCGATCATCGGCGGCGCTTCGCTCTGGGTCATGGGTGGCAAGAAAGCCGACGAATACAAGGGCGTCGCCAAATTCTTCACCTTCCTGTCCGACACCGACCGGCAGATCGCCATTCACAAGGCGTCCGGCTATCTGCCGATCACCAAGGCGGCGTATCAGAAGAACAAGGCCGCCGGCTTCTACAAGGATGCGGCCTATCTCGAGACGCCGTTGCTGGAGCTGACCAACAAGGAGCCGACCGAGAATTCCCGGGGGCTGCGCTTCGGCAACATGGTGCAGCTCCGTGACCTTTGGTCGGAGGAAATCGAGGCGGCGCTCGGCGGCAAGAAGTCCGCCAAGCAGGCGCTCGACGACGCGGTCACGCGCGGCAACGCGATGCTGCGCCAGTTCGAACGCACCGTATCGCGCTGACCTGAACAAGAGGCGGGCCGCAAACGGCCCGCCTCGCCTTGCTCGCCCATGCAAAAGCGCGCGGTTTTCAATCACCGCTTCCTGCCGTTTGTGCTGCTCGCGCCGCAGATCGCGATCACCGTCATCTTTTTCTATTGGCCCGCGTTTCAGGCGCTCTGGCAGTCGTTCCTGCTGCAGGACGCATTCGGGCTCTCGACCGATTTCGTCTGGTTTGAAAACTACGTCTATCTGTTCAGCGACCCGATCTATTACGAAGTGATCTGGACCACCCTCGTATTCTCGGCATTGGTGGCGATCATTTCGCTTTCGAGCGGGCTACTGCTTGCCAGCATGGCTGACAAGCCGCTGCGCGCGGCCGGCGTCTATCGCACGCTGCTGATCTGGCCTTACGCAGTCGCACCGGCGGTCGCCGGTGTGCTGTGGCTGTTCATGCTGCATCCCTCGCTCGGCATGGTGGCGCGCGGCATCAAGGCCCTCGGTTTCTCCTGGAACCCGCTGCTCGACGGCACGGACGCCATGACCATGGTGGTGCTGGCAGCGGCCTGGAAGCAGATTTCCTACAACTTTCTGTTCTTCCTCGCGGGGCTCGCCGCCATTCCGCGCAGCGTGATCGAGGCGGCGGCGATCGACGGCGCACGCTCGACGCGGCGCTTCTGGACCATCGTCTTCCCGCTGCTGACGCCGACCGCCTTTTTCCTGCTGGTCGTGAACATCGTCTATGCATTCTTCGACACGTTCGGCGTGATCGACGCCATGACCCAGGGCGGCCCGGCACAGGCGACCACAACGCTCGTCTACAAGGTTTACGCCGACGGCCGGCTCGGCGGCGATCTGGGCGGATCGGCGGCGCAATCCGTCATCCTGATGATGATCGTGATCGCGCTCACGTCGATCCAGTTCCGCTACATCGAGCGGAAGGTGAACTACTGATGGTCGAGCGCAAGTCCATCGGCAATGTCATTCCGCACGTGATCCTCTGGATCGGGATCGCGATCGTGGCCTTTCCGGTCTATCTCGCCTTCATCGGCTCGACGCACGACGCGGCGACTATCGCCAACGGCCAGATGCCGCCGACGCCCGGCCCCTATTTCTTCGAGAACTACTACCGGACGATCTTTGTCGGCACGAGCATGACCACGCGCGAACCGATCGGCACCATGATCATCAACAGCTTCGTCATGGCGATCGGCATCGCGGTCGGCAAGATCTCGATCTCGATCATCTCCGCCTATGCGATCGTCTATTTCCGCTTCCCGTTTCGCATGTGGTTCTTCTGGGTGATCTTCGTCACGCTGATGCTGCCTGTCGAGGTGCGCATCTATCCCACCTACAAGGTGGCCGCCGACCTCAATCTCCTCGACACCTATGCGGGCCTGATCCTGCCGCTGATCGCGTCCGCCACCGCCACACTGCTGTTCCGCCAATTCTTCATGACGGTGCCGGACGAGCTGGTCGAAGCATCGCGCATCGACGGTGCGGGGCCGATCCGCTTCTTCTGGGATACGCTGTTGCCGCTCTCGCGCACCAACATCGCGGCGCTGTTCGTCATCATGTTCATCTACGGCTGGACGCAATATCTCTGGCCGCTGCTGATTACGACGCGCGACGACATGCAGACGCTGATCATCGGCATCAAGAAGATGATCGTCACCTCGGATGCGCTGACCGAATGGCAGGTCGTGATGTGCACAGTGATGCTCGCCATGCTGCCGCCGGTGTTCGTCGTGATCGCGATGCAGCGGCTGTTCGTGCGCGGCCTGATCGAGTCGGAGAAGTAGAATGGCTGAGGTCAGGCTCGACGCGGTACGCAAGGTTTACGCGGGCAATGTTGAGGCCGTGAAAGGCGTCACCTTCGACGTGCCGGACGGGCATTTCTGCGTGCTCGTCGGCCCGTCGGGCTGCGGAAAATCGACGCTGCTGCGCATGATCGCCGGGCTCGAGACCGTCACGGCCGGCATCATCACCATCGGCGGGCAGGTCGTGAACGAGATCGAGCCGTCGGAGCGCGACATCGCGATGGTGTTCCAGAATTACGCGCTCTACCCGCACATGAACGTCTACAACAACCTCGCCTACGGCCTGCGTAACCGGCGCACCCCCAAGGACGAGATTGACCAGCGCGTGCGCGAGGCGGCGCGCATCCTGGAGATCGAGCAATTGTTGCAGCGACGCCCGCGCGAGCTGTCGGGCGGCCAGCGCCAGCGCGTTGCCATGGGCCGCGCCATCGTGCGCAAGCCCAAGGCCTTCCTGTTCGACGAGCCGCTCTCCAACCTCGATGCCAAGCTGCGCGTGTCGATGCGCGTCGAGATCAAGAAGCTGCAACGCTCGCTCGGTACGACGTCCATCTACGTCACGCACGACCAGCTTGAGGCGATGACGCTTGCCGACATGCTGGTGGTGATGAACGCGGGGAATGTCGAGCAGATCGGCTTGCCGCTCGAAGTTTATGAGAAGCCCGCGTCGGCTTTCGTCGCGTCGTTTATCGGTGCGCCGCCGATGAACCTGATGAAGGTGGACGCGGCGCAGGCCGCGGCAATGATCGAAGGTGCCGCGATCGGCATTCCGGCGGGGGGTGCGATCCTGGGAGTCCGTCCTGAGGACCTGGCGCTGTCGCTCGACGGCTCGCAGCCGAACGGCGGCTTCAAGCTCGACCTCACCGTCGCAGCCGTCGAGCGGGTTGGCCCGGAGACATTCGTCTACGGCAACGTTCTGGACGGCGCCGACATCATCGTGCGCCTGCCGGGGCAGGATGCGCCGGCTACGGGCGCGCGCGTCACCGCCGTCGCGCGGCGCGAGAAACTGCACCGCTTCACGGCGGACGGCAGCAGGCGGCTCGACGGCTGACGCTATCGCTGCGCGGAGCCAAGCCGAGTGCTGGGCCGGCCGGCGCCGTCCTTCGGGTATTCAAGCTGCATCGCGACGAAATCCGCTGTGGGCGCTCCATACCTGTCCGAAATCTCTTGCAGGGTTCGGTCGAGCGCCTTTGCCGGCCGCCGGTCGCCGGAGGACACCCGATCCTCGGCGGGCCAGCTCGTTTTAATACGGTCGGGGATAATGCGAAGGCCATTGCGGGACTGCAAAGGCGCGGCCGAAGCGGCGAAGGTGAGCGCCTTTGAACGATAGGTGCGCGACCACGCGTCCGCGACCAAAGCCAGGGCAACCTCGTCCACGCCCGGCGCGATCTCGATTCCGAGTTGCTCCCAGTTCCAGACCGCGGCCGTATTGCCGATGGCGGTCAGCGCAAACGGCCGAGTGAATTGAAATGCCCCGCTGTCATGGCGCGCGTCCCAGTTCGCGAGCCCAAGATCGGACGCCACCGCTTCGGCTTTCTCTCGTCCCGCGATGGCCTCGATCAGCGTCAGCATCATGGGCATCGACGCGGTAATGCCCGTCGTCGTCACCACAGCGCCGTCCACGACCATCCGCCGGTCGGCGACATATTTGATCGACGGGTTCTCCTCCCGCAATTCGTCGAGATAGTACCAGTGCGTAGTGGCACGCTTGTTTTCGAGCAATCCCGCCGCGGCCACGACCTTTGCGCCCGCGCAGACTCCGATCACGATCGCGCCCTTCGCCGCCTGGCTCCTGATCCATTGCAGGGCGGCCGCGTCATCATCGCGGCTCATCGCAGGAACGATCACATAGTCGGCCCCGTCCGCGTGTCTCGCGTCGAAATCGGCGATGGTCATGTCCGGCGCGACCTTGAGCGCCGGATAAAGCGTCACCGGTCCGGCGCCGGTCGCGAGCGCGACCACATCGGCCACGTCCGCGCGCCGGAGGATGCCGTAGGGCATGAGGTAATCGGTCGTCTCGGTCGCGTCGTTGAGGCCGACGATCGCGATCAACGGCCGCTGACGCTTCGGCGGCTTCAACGACGCGAGCGTCGCGGCTTTCTCTTCGTCAGCAATCGGCGGCGCGCCATCAGAGGCCGTGGCCGGCGGCAATGACAAGAGCCACGCCACGCCACCCGCCAGAAACAGCGCGACTGCTCCGAGTGCGCCCCACAACACGATCCGCTTCATCGCCATCCTCCAAATCCATCGGAGGAAACCGGCGGGCGGCCAATGTTGTTCCGGCGCGTACAGCCGTCAGCAAGAAGCGGGTTTGTTCGAGCCGGGCGATTGGCACTTCGTCGAAATCGTCGGCGCCTTTTTCGTGCTCTTCGCCGGCGCGCTCTTGGCCGCGGGCGGCGGCTCGGACGGCGCGGCTTTCATGTAACTCGTCTGTGCGGACGCTGCGGCGACGGTCACCGCCAAGACGGCAGCCGTGAGAATGCAAAGCTTGTTCATGGTCGAGTCTCCCTACTCCACGTCTTCCACGCTCTCCGGCCCGCCGCCGAAGACACGCTGGGCGAGCGATGCCTGAATGAAGTCGTCAAGATCGCCGTTTAGCACGTCCTGCGGGCTCGACGACGTGACGCCGGTGCGCAGGTCCTTCACGAGCTGGTAGGGCTGCAAGACGTACGAGCGGATCTGATGACCCCAGCCGATGTCGGTTTTGGCGGCCTGATCGGCGGCGGCCTGTTCTTCGCGCTTCTTCAGTTCTTTATCGTAAAGTTTCGCACGCAGCATGCGCCACGCCTCAGCGCGGTTCTTGTGCTGCGAGCGGTCGCCCTGGCTCACCACCGCAATGCCGGTCGGAATATGCGTGAGGCGCACGGCGCTCTCGGTCTTGTTGACGTGCTGGCCGCCCGCGCCGCCCGAGCGCATGGTATCGACGCGCACGTCGTTCTCGTTGATGTCGATTTTGATGTCATCGTCGACCTCGGGATAAACGGTGACCGACGCAAACGACGTGTGACGGCGCGCGTTGGCGTCATAGGGCGAGATGCGCACGAGACGATGCACGCCGCCCTCGGTCTTGAGCCAACCATAAGCATTGCGGCCTTTGACCTCAATGGTCGCGGACTTGATCCCCGCGCCCTCGCCGTCCGCCCGGTCCACGATGTTGATCTTGAAGCCGTGCGCCTGCGCCCAGCGCGTGTACATGCGCAGCAGCATCTCGGCCCAGTCCTGGCTCTCGGTGCCGCCCGCGCCGGCGTGGACTTCGACGTAAGTGTCGTTCGCGTCGGCCTCGCCCGACAGCAACGCTTCGAGCCGGCGGCCTTCGACGTCGCGCTTGAGCGCTTCAAGAGCATTTTCAGCCTCGGTGACGACGCCCTGATCGTTCTCGGCCTCGCCGAGTTCAATCAGGCCGATATTGTCAGCCAATTCCTGCTCGATGCGCTGCATCGACTCCAAAGCATCACCGAGCGCGGTGCGCTCCTGCATCAGGCGCGAGGCCTTCTGCGAGTCGTCCCACAGCCTGGGGTCTTCGGCGAGCTGATTCAGCTCCGCGAGGCGCCGTTCGGATTTCTCAACGTCAAAGAGACCTCCTCAGCAGTCCTAGCGACTGCTTGATCTCTTCGACGACTTTTTCGATTTCCGCGCGCATTGCTTCGATTCTCCGCAGCGCGCCTTCTATAAGGAGAGGGTCAGCGCGCGGCAAGCGGCGCACACGCCCGTTTCACCACAGGCCGCCGGGGCCGCGGATGATGGCGCGGTTGGCTTCCGGTGAAACGCCGCCGCCATAAGGATTTCCGCCGTAGGGTTGTTGTCCCTGCTCGTCCTGCAAGCCGATCATCGAATAACCGTCGGACGGCTGCGTGCCGGGCTTGAAGGCTTCGAGGATCACGCGTTCGTCGCCGGGCTGGGCGCGCGTGCCGGTCTTGGCGTTGATGCGGATGAGCTTGATGCCGGGCGGCACGCGGAAGGGCTGCGCGGGCTTGCCTTCGAGCGCCTCCTTGAGGAACTGCCCGACGATCGGCGCGGCAAGCTGGCCGCCGGTCGCTCCGCGTCCGAGCGAGCGCGGACGGTCAAAGCCGAGATAGGCGCCAACGACGATGTCGGGCGTGAAGGCCAGGAACCAGACGTCCTTTTCGTCGTTCGTCGTGCCGGTCTTGCCGGCGACGGGGCGGCCGACGTCGCGGATGCGGGTGCCGGTGCCGCGTTGCACGACGCCCTCCATCATCGAGGTGATCTGGTAAGCGGTCATCGGGTCGATGACGATCTCGCGGCGATCGACCAACTCGGGCTCGGCTTGCCCGGTCCATTTCGGCGCGTCGCAGCCCTGGCACTCGCGCTCGTCGTGGCGATAGATCGTCCGGCCATAGCGGTCCTGAATGCGGTCGATCAGCGTCGGCTTCACCTTGCGGCCGCCGTTGTCGAACATGGAATAGCCGGCCAGCATGCGCACGAGCGTCGTCTCGCCGGCGCCCAGCGCGTAGGAAAGATAAGGCGGCAGGTCATCATAGACGCCGAAACGCTTCGCGTATTCGACGATCAGCGGCATGCCGACGTCCTGCGCGAGCCGCACGGTCATGACGTTGCGCGACTGCTCGAGACCGAAGCGCAAGGTCTGCGGACCATAGAACTGACGCGAATAGTTTTCCGGGCGCCAGATGCCCTGCCCCGCGCCCTGATCGATTTCGACCGGCGCGTCCATCACCACGGATGACGGCGTGTATCCGTTGTCGAGCGCGGAGGCATAGACGAACGGCTTGAACGAAGAGCCCGGCTGGCGCAGCGCCTGCGTTGCGCGGTTGAACTGGCTGTCGTCGAAGGAGAAGCCGCCGACGAGCGCGAGCACGCGACCCGTCCACGGATCCATCGCCGCGAACGCGCCGCTGATCTCGGGTACCTGCCGCAGCCGCCATTGGCCTTCCTTCGGGCCCGTCTTGGCATCGACATAGGGATCGACATAGACCACGTCGCCCGCATGCAGCACTTGGCGGACGCTCTTGATCGCCTTGCCCTTCTCGGAGCCGGTCGCCCATTTGGCCCACTTCATGCCGTCGAAGGTAATGGTGCCGGTCTCGCGCTCCTTCGACAGTTGACCCGAAACTTCGCGGCCGGGCTGCAAGCCGATCTTCGCCGTCTTGTCGTCGGACTCCAGCACCACGGCGAGCCGCCACTTGATGTCGGAGAGCGCGCGCACGTCGGCCAGCTTCACGCCCCAGTCACCGTTGACCTCGATCTGCGCCACCGGTCCGCGCCAGCCGTGGGCTTCGTCGTAGCGAACGAGGCCATCGGTCAGCGCCTTCTTGGCGATTTCCTGCAGTTCGGGATTGAGCGTTGTCCGGACGGACAATCCGCCCTCATAGAGTTTCTTCTCGCCATAGCGGTCGTGAATCTCGCGCCGCACTTCTTCAGCGAAATATTCCGCGGCGAAAACGTGCGCGCCCGTCGGACGCGGGGTCACCCGCAGCGGCGTTGCCTTTGCCTTCGCCGCATCCTCGGAGGTGATGTAGCCGTTCTCGGCCATGCGATCGATCACCCAGTTGCGCCGCTCAACGGCGCGGTCGTGGGCACGGAACGGATGCAGGCTCGTCGGCGCTTTGGGGAGTGCCGCGAGATAGGCCATCTCTGGCACGGTCAGTTCGTGCACCGACTTGTCGAAATAGATGAGCGACGCGGCGGCGATGCCGTAGGCGCCGAGGCCAAGATAAATCTCGTTGAGGTAAAGCTCGAGAATCTTGTCCTTCGAATAGGCGCGCTCGATGCGGAGCGCGAGCAGCGCCTCCTTGATCTTGCGCGTGTAGGTCGTTTCGCTGCCGACGAGGAAGTTCTTCGCAACCTGTTGCGTGATCGTAGAGGCGCCCTGCGGACGGCGGCCGGTGCCCATCTGTTCAATATTGGAAATCGCGGCGCGCGCGATGCTGGTCAGGTCGATGCCGCCATGGCTGTAGAAATTCTTGTCTTCCGCCGAGAGGAACGCTTCGATCACCGACTTCGGCACGGCCTGGATCGGCAGATAGAGACGCCGCTCGCGGGCGTATTCGGCGACCAGCGAGCCGTCCGAGGCGTGGACGCGCGTCATGACCGGCGGTTCGTAGTCCTGGAGCTGCGAGTAGTCGGGCAGGTCCTTCGAGTAATGCCAGATCAGGCTGGTGGCCGCGACAGCGCCCACAACAAACAGGATGGCTCCCGCTGCGAAGAGAAAGCCGAGAAATCTGACCAGTAAGCGCATGTCCGCGAATGCCCCGCGATTCCGCGCCCCGGCACGGAATCTCTACTTAATACCTGAATGCCCCTTTGGGTTCGACCAATCGGCGCCCGCTATGGCCAGAATAGGGCCAGTGGCGGGCCGCTTCGCCCCCGCGGAGACACTTCCCGAGGTCACTTCTAGGGGAACTCTGTGGGCGGGCGGTTAATTCGGCGGTCTCAGCGGACACCGTAGCGCGAGAAAGCCATGGCAATGTCGGGGTCGATCGCCCGGGCGGCTGTCACGTCTTCCTGCCCGCCGGCCCGGTCCCCGCGGCCGATTTTAGCCAAGCCGCGGCCGTAGAGCGCGCTGACCATTCTCGGTTGCTGCTTCAACGCCGCGTCGTAATCGGCAATGGCGCGGTCGAGACGGCCAAGCCGCAGCAGGACGAAGCCGCGGCTATCGAGCGTGTCGACGTCGCCCGGGCGCAAGGTGAGCGCCTTGTTGCAGTCGGCCAGCGCTTCCTCAAGGTAAGCCAGCACGGCCCGCGCCCAGCAGCGGCTGTTGAGCGCGTCGGCGTTCGTGGGCTCGACTGCGAGCGCACGATCGAGATCGTCCGCGGCAAGACGGTACTCGCCATTACGGTTATACGCGATCGCACGGTTCAGCCGGGTGGCGGCGTTTGCCGGATCGCGGTCGATCGCCGCGCCATAGTCGCGGATCGCGGAGTCAATGTTGCCGACACTCCAATGCGCGAAGGCCCGGCCCGCGAGTGCCGATGCATTTTGCGGATCGAGCCGGATCGCGTCGTCGAAAGCGGAAATCGCGCGCGGAAAGTCGCGGCGCGCGAGCAACGCATTGGCATGCGTGAGCGCTTCTTTCGCCGCATCCTGAAAGCCCGCGCCCTTGATGAGCTGTGACTCGGGTGTCAGCGGCGCCCGCAACACGGCGGGCGCGGGCGGGCGCGCGGCCTGCGCCGGTGCGCCGTCCTGCATCCGATCGACGCCGAAGCCGACCAGCAGGGCGGTCAACGCCAGTGCGCACAGGACTAGCGCGAGCACCCCGGCATAGAGAAGCAGCGGCCGGCGAGACGAAGGCGGCGGCGCCGCTTCCTCTTCGTGGAATTCATGCTGCCGTACATGGCGCTCCGCTTCGCGGCGCCGATCCTGCTTCTCCATGTCGTCGAGCGTCCTGGCGAGCAACTCGTACGACTCAATGGATATGTCCCGTGCGGCAGGTTCCGACGGCGGCGGCACGGCTTGCGCGGGCGCGACCACTTCCCTGTGAGAATGCTGCGGCGCCTGTTCGACGTGATCGTCGACATGCAACGCCACCGGCTCGGCGTCCTCGGCTTTCGCGTCAGGAGCCGGCTCGGACTCGGAAATCGAAGCGGGCGGCTCAACGCTCACGGGCAACGGCGTTTCGGCCTTGGGCGCCGGCGGCGGCGTCACGCCACGGGGCGGATCTGCCTTCGCCGCTTCGCGCTCCACCGCCATGATGGCGTTCTCCAGCTCGCGGCGGCGCGCGACGACGGTCTGTACGGGCATGAAGGGCGCCGAGGCACGTACTTCGTTCTGCAACGCCTCGCGCGCGCGGGCGTAGACAGCTCGGCGGGCGTCCGCGTCCAGTCCGGCGGTCTTCTCGGCGAGGTGCTGCTGGAGCTCGTTCAGCAAGAGGCGGACCCGTACGGAAGGATTCCGGCTGGCTGCCTTATAAAGGATTCCCGCCCTCGACGCGCCGGTCAGCGTATGCCGTAGCGGGCGAAGATCGCGTCGATTTCGGGCCGCATGGCCTTGGCGGCGGCGATATCGGCCTCACCGCCTTTCTTGTCTCCCTTGCGGAGCTTCGCGATCCCCCGGCCATACAGCGCACCGGCCAATTTGGGATTGAGCTTGAGCGCCGCCGAATAGTCGGCGATGGCGCGGTCCGTCTCGCCCATTTTCAGATAGGCAAAGCCGCGGCTATCGAGCGTGTTCGGATCGTCGGGCCGCAGCCGCAGCGCCTCGTTACAATCGGCAATGGCGGCCTGCATCTGCCCGGCGAGCGTCCGGCCCCAGCAGCGGCTGTTCAGCACGTCGGGGCTGTCCGGTT
>JAICQA010000293.1 GCA_025929595.1 Xanthobacteraceae bacterium | reverse complement strand
TCGGATCGCTCGAGCTGCTCGATCATTATCTGGCGCGGGTCGAGAAGTTCAATCCGGCGATTAACGCCATCGTCGCCACCGATATCGACGGCGCGCGCAAGCGTGCCCGTGCCGCCGATCGCGCGCTGGCACGCGGCAAATCCCTGGGTCCATTCCACGGCCTGCCAATGACGGTGAAGGAGTCGTTCAACGTCGCCGGCTTGCCGACGACGTGGGGCTTTCCTGCCTTCAAGGACCAGGTCCGTGACAGGAATGCCGTGGTGGTCGACCGCTGGCTCGGTGCCGGAGCGGTGATCTTTGGCAAGACCAACGTGCCCGTGATGCTCGCGGACGGGCAGAGCTTCAACCCGGTCTATGGCCGCACCGGGAATCCCTGGGATCTTTCGCGCACGCCCGGCGGGTCTTCCGGCGGATCGGCTGCGGCGGTCGCGGCCGGGCTCAGCGGCATCGAGACGGGCAGCGACATCGCATCGTCGATCCGCAACCCGGCGCATAATTGCGGCGTGTTCGGGCACAAGCCCACCTTCGGTATCATCCCGACGCGCGGTCACGCGCTCGCCGACATACTGACGCCGTCGGACATCAGCGTCGTGGGGCCCTTAGCGCGCAGCGCCGGCGATCTTGCCGCCGCGCTCGACGTCCTCACCGGACCCGACGAGATCGAGGCCACCGGCATGCGCTACACGCTGCCTCCGCCGCGCAAGACCGCGCTCAAGGACTTCAAGATCGGCGTCATCCTGACCGATCCGGTGTCCGAAGTGGATGCCGAGGTGCAGGCTGTGCTGCAACGGCTGGTCGACTTCCTCGCCAGGAGGCGCGTGAAGATCGACGATAAGGCGAGGCCCGACATCGACTTCGGTCAGGTGCGGCGCGTTTTCGCGCAACTGCTCGCCGCCGTGTTCGGCTCACGCGAGCCGGACGAGAAATTCCGCGAGAACCTCGAGCGGGCGAAGGCGCTCGGTTCTGACGACGACTCGTTGCATGCACATACGCTGCGCGGCATCACGCTCTTTCACCGCGATTGGATCGCGCTCAACGAAGAGCGCGCGCGTATGCGCTATGCGTGGCACGAGTGGTTCAAGGAGTACGACCTGCTGCTGTGTCCGGTCTATCCGCTGGCGCCGCACGGTCATTTCGAGGAACACATCAACAAGCGGGTGTACCGGGTCAACGGCAAGCCGGTAGCGCACGGCGACCTGCTGTTCTGGGCCGGGCTCACGGGCGTCGCCTATCTCCCGTCGACCGCGGCGCCGGCAGGGTTCACGGCGTCAGGCTTGCCGGTTGGCGTACAGATCGTCGGTCCGCATTTCGGGGACCGCACAACGATCGCCTTCGCGCAGCTGTTGGAGAAGGAATGGCAGCCGTTCGTGCCGCCGAAAGGATACGAATAAAGCGGCTCGATGGCGAAGCTGTATTGTGCTTAGTTTCTCGCATACCGCAGTTCGCCGCGATCCTGCCGGGATAAGATCATGTCATTGCAGCAGGAAATCCGCCGCCTCACGGCGCCCGACATCCAGGCCCGCAAGAAGGGCGAGCCGATCGTCGCGCTCACGTCCTATCACGCGCACACGGCGGGCCTGCTCGACAAATATGTCGATGTGATCCTCGTCGGCGACTCGCTCGGCATGGTGATGCACGGGCTGGAGACGACCGTGCCCGTCACGCTCGACATGATGATCCTGCAGGGTCGCGCGGTCATGCGCGGCTCGAAGAAGGCGCTCGTCGTCGTCGACATGCCTTTCGGTTCCTATGAAGAGAGCCCGCAGCAGGCCTTCCGCAATTGTGCGCGCGTGCTGAAAGAGACGCATTGCGGCGCGATCAAGCTCGAGGGCGGCACGCTCATGGCGGAGACGATCCGCTTTCTCACCAGCCGCGGCGTGCCGGTGATGGCACATATCGGCATGACGCCGCAGTCGATCAACACGCTCGGTTCCTTCCGAGCGCGCGGCCGCGACGAGTCCGAATGGGACAAATTCCTCGATGACGCCCGCGCGGTTGCCGACGCGGGCGCCTTCTCGGTCGTGATCGAAGCGGTCGCCGAGCCGCTCGCGAAGCGCATCACGGAAGAAATCGCGATCCCGACCATCGGCATCGGCGCGAGTCCCGCCTGCGATGGCCAGATCCTTGTGCTTGAGGACATGCTCGGTCTCTCGCAGCGCGTCCCAAAATTCGTCAAGCGCTATGGAGAGCTCGCTGGCCGCATCGAGCAGTCGATCAAGGATTATGCGGACGAGGTGAGGGCGCGGAAATTTCCGGGGCCGGAGCACACCTATCCGCTGAAGAAGTCATAAGGCCCTTATCCTGAGGAGCCTTCGCCGGCGGCAGCCGGCGAAGGCGTCTCGAAGGATGAGGACAGATAAAACGCGCTTCACCCTTCGAGACGCGCGGCTTTGCCGCGCTCCTCCGGGTGAGGTTATTGAAATTGCGGGCGATTTGCCCGTTTGCCACGATCCGCCCACATAACTAGTGTACGCGCGAATTGAGGGGTCGCCTGCGGGCGCTGAAGGGATTGCATGTCCGACATTCTTCGCGAAGTCGACGAGGAACTTCGCCATGAACGCTACAGGAAGCTCTGGGACCGCTACGGCCTCTATGTCGTCGGCGCCGCCGTTCTGTTGGTGCTTGCCGTCGCGGGCTGGCGCGGCTGGGAGTGGTACGCCGCGCGCCAGGCTGCGGAATCGAGCGTCCGCTTTGAAGCCGCGATGCATCTTTCGCGCGAAGGCAAGCGCGCCGAGGCCGAAGCCGCGTTCAACACGCTCGCGAAGGAGGGAACGGCAGGCTACCGCACGCTCTCGCGTTTCCGCGCCGCTGCCGAGGCCGGCAAGGCCGACGCAAAGGCAGGCGTTGCGGCCTTCGACGCGATTGCCGCCGACGGTTCGCTCGAAGCCGCAATGCGCGACATCGCGCGCGTGCAGGCTGCTTATCTCTTGCTCGATACCGCGTCGGTCGCCGAGATCAAGAGCCGCATGGACCCGCTTGCCGCACCCGGCGGCGCGTTCCGCCATTCCGCGAACGAGATCATCGGCCTCGCGCATTATCGTGCAGGGGAATACGAGCAGGCCGCGAAGATTTTTGCCTCGATTGTGGGCGACCCCGAGACGCCGCCCTCGCTCCGTCAGCGCGCGCAGATCGTGAATGCGCTGGTGGCGGGCGCGGCTCCCGCCAAGCCCGCCGCGCCGGCCACGCAGTGAGGCGCGTCATGCTTCGTTATCGTCCATTCTTCGGTGCGCTTGTCGTTCTGTCGCTCGGCCTGGCCCTTTCGGCGTGCGAGACGATGGACAAGATGAATCCCTTCCGCGAGAAGGAGACGCCGCTGCCCGGCGACCGCAAGCCGCTTTTTCCTGAAGGCGTGCCGGGCGTGCAGTTCGGCGCACCGCCGCAGCAGCCAACCAATTCGAACATTCCGATCAATCCGCCGATGGCCGGTGACCAGCAGCAGTCGCAGCAGCAGCAGCAAACGCCGACTCAGGAGCCGCAACAGGCCCGCGCACCCCAACCCGCGCCGCAGCCTGCGACCAAGTCGAAGTCCAAGACCGGCGATTCCAATGATGCCTGGTCCGGAACGCGCTAGTATTCCGGCGAAGGAATTCTGTTTTTCTCCAACCGTGTCGAGCGATGCCGCCTGTGGTCGCCATTGTCGGCCGCCCCAATGTGGGCAAGTCGACGCTTTTCAACCGTCTGGTCGGCAAGCGCCTGGCGCTGGTCGATGACC
>JAICQA010000311.1 GCA_025929595.1 Xanthobacteraceae bacterium | reverse complement strand
CGGTCTCGTCAAAGCGCAGCAGGTAAAGAACGCTGTGATCGTGCCGTTTGGCGCCAAGGGCGGGTTCGTGCCGAAGCAAATGCCGGCGGGCGCCAAGCGCGACGCGATCCAGGCGGAAGGGACCGCGGCCTACAGCATCTTCATCTCAAGTCTCCTTGAGATCACCGACAATCTCGGCCCGCAGGGAATTGTGCCGCCACGCGGGGTGGTGCGGCACGACGGCGACGATCCCTATCTCGTTGTCGCGGCCGACAAGGGGACGGCGACCTTCTCCGATCTCGCGAATTCCATCGCGATCGAGCGTGACTACTGGCTTGGCGACGCTTTCGCGAGCGGCGGCTCGGCCGGTTACGACCACAAGGAAATGGGCATCACCGCGCGCGGCGGCTGGGAGGCCGTGAAGCGGCATTTCCGTGAGATGAACATCGATATCTCGAAGACGCCGTTCACGGTGTCGGGCATCGGTGACATGTCGGGCGACGTGTTCGGCAACGGCATGCTGATGGAGAAGACCATCAAGCTCGTCGCGGCCTTCGATCACCGCGACATTTTCATCGACCCCGACCCGGACCCCGAGCGCTCATTCGCGGAGCGCAAGCGGATGTACGAACTGCCGCGTTCGAGCTGGGCCGACTACGACAAGTCGCTGATCTCGCAGGGCGGCGGCGTGTTTTCGCGCAGTCTCAAGAGCGTGCCGCTGAGCGCGGAAATGCAAGCGTTGCTTGGCGTCGAGGGCCCTGAGGCGACCCCGGCGCAGGTCATGAAGGCCATCCTGAAAATGCCGGTGGACCTGCTGTGGTTCGGCGGCATCGGCACCTATGTGCGCTCGTCGGCGGAGACCGACGATCGCGTGGGCGATCGGGCGAACGACGCGTTGCGCATTGCGGGCGCCGAGATCAAGGCGAAGGTGATCGGCGAAGGCGCCAATCTCGGCATGACGCAGCTCGGCCGCGTCGAGGCGGCGAAAGCGGGCGTGCGGCTGAACACGGACGCAATCGACAACTCGGCCGGCGTCAATTCCTCCGACGTGGAGGTCAATCTCAAGATCGCGCTGGCGATCCCGATCCGCGAGCAGCGGCTCACAATGGAGGACCGGAATAAGCTGCTGGTGTCGATGACAAGCGACGTGGCCGCGCTCGTGCTGCGCAACAATTATCTCCAGACGCTTGCGATCTCGCTCGCGGAGCGCCGCGGCCTCGAAGATCTCGGCTTCGAGATCAGGCTGATGCAAATTCTCGAGCGGCAGGAGCTGCTCGACCGCGCGGTGGAATTCCTGCCGAGCGACGCCGAACTCGGCGAGCGGCGCAAGCGCGGCGCGTCGCTGACGCGGCCCGAACTCGCGGTGACGCTCGCTTACGCCAAGATCGCGCTCTTCGATGAACTGCTCGCATCCGGCGTGCCCGACGACCCGTATCTGGCCCGCGAGCTCGCGCGTTATTTCCCGAAGCCCGTGGTCGAGCGGTTCCCCGAAGCGCTCGAGCGGCATCGCCTGCGGCGCGAGATCATCGCGACCATGCTCGCCAACTCCATGATCAATCGCGGCGGGCCTTCGCTGATCGCGCGGGTGGGCGACGAGACGGGTGCCGACTCGCCGTCGATTGCGCTCGCCTTTACCGCCGTGCGCGACTCCTACGGGCTGACCGAACTGAACGGCGAGATCGACCGGCTCGACAACAAGGTTGGGGGCGCGCTGCAACTCGAACTCTATGCGGCGGTACAGAATCTGCACCTCGGCCGCATCAACTGGTTCCTGCGTCACGCCGATCTGGCCGGCGGCCTGGCCGATGTCGTCTCGCACTACCGCAAGGGGATCGCCGAGGTTGAAGCCGCGGCCGACCGCTCGCTGTCGGAGGAGCAACGCGCGCGGCGCGCGGCGCGCATGACCGAGTTGACGGCCGCAGGGGTGCCGGAGGCACTCGCGCGGCGGTTTGCCGGCCTGCGCGAACTCGCGGAAGCGACCGACATCATCCTGGTGGCCGACCGCGCGAAGCGAAAGATCGCGGAGGTGACCGGCGTCTATTTCGCAGCGGGCGCCTATTTCCGCCTCGACCGGATCTTGAGCGCGGCGCAGTCCATCGAGCTGACCGATCATTTCGACCGGCTGGCGCTCGACCGGGCGCTGGTTGAAATCGCCTCAAGCCAACGGGCGATTTCGGCCGCGGCACTTGCAACCGGCGAGCGCGGTCCGCAGGCCGTGGCGGCGTGGGTCGAGGAGCGCGGTCGCGAAATCGAGCGGGTGCGCGACAGCGTCCATGAAATCGCCGCGTCCGGTATGACCCTGTCGAAACTCGCGGTTGCAGTCGGCCTGCTGGCGGACCTCGCCAAGACCTGAAACACTCTGCGCCACGAATCAGGCAGGCCGCATGAAAGCGAACACGACGCTGACGCGTCCCGTTTCCAAACTCGGGATTTGGGGATGGGTGATGTTCGACTGGGCGTGTCAGCCGTTCTTCACGCTCGTCACCACCTTCGTCTATGCGCCCTATTTCGCCGCCGCGGTCGTCGGCGACGGCGCGCAGGGCCAGGCGCTCTGGGGTTATGCCGCCGCCTTCGCGGGCTTCGTCGTGGCGATCTTCTCGCCGATGCTCGGGGCGGTTGCCGACGCGAGCGGACGGCGCAAGCCGTGGATCGCAGCGTTCGGCGTGCTGTTTGTCGTCGGCTCCTTGATCCTTTGGGAAGGGCGACCGGGCGCCGCCGACACGATTTTCATCGCGCTTGTAGGCTTCGCGATCGCATCGATCGGCGTCGAGTTTGCGACGGTGTTCAACAATTCGATGATGCCGACGCTGGTGCCGCCGGAGCGGCTGGGACGGCTTTCCGGCCTCGGCTGGGGCATGGGCTATCTCGGCGGGCTTCTGTCGCTCATCGTGGTGCTTGGCTTCCTCGCGGCGAATCCGGAAACCGGGCGGACGCTGCTCGGTGTCGAGCCGCTGTTCGGACTCGACGCCGCGCAGCGTGAAGGCGACCGTGTGACCGGCCCGCTCACCGCCGTCTGGTTCATGATCTTCGTGTTGCCGCTCTTCCTGTTCACGCCCGACGGCAAGAAGGCGATGGCACTCGGTCCTGCCGCCCGCGCGGGCTTGCGCAATTTCTTCGCGATGGTGCGCGAGGTGCGCAGGCACCGGAACCGCATGATCTTCCTGCTCGCCAACATGATCTATACGAACGGGCTCGGCGCGCTGTTCGCGTTCGGCGGCATCTACGCAGCGACCCAGTTCGGCTGGGGCACGATCGAGATGGGTCTGTTCGGCATCTTCATCGTCGTGTGCTCGACCATCGGCGCGTTCGCCTGCGGGCCGCTCGATGACAAGATCGGCTCGAAACCGGTGATCGCCGGTGCGTTGATCGTCCTGATCCTCATGTCGCTCGCGATCATCGCGACCGACCGCGACACGGTGCTGCTCTTCCCGGCAACGCCGAAGGCGCCGGACGGCG
>JAICQA010000398.1 GCA_025929595.1 Xanthobacteraceae bacterium | reverse complement strand
GGTTCCTTCCAACACGCGCAGGTTCTTCTTGCGCCCGAGAATCTCCACGGCGGCCTCGGCGAACGACGGGGCGACGATGCACTCCACGAATAGGCTCGAGATGGATTCGGCCGCCTCCTCGTCCACGGGAACGGTGAAGGCGATCACGGACCCGAACGCCGACACGGGATCGCAGGCCAGCGCCTTTTTGTAAGCCGCGAGCAGTGACTTGCCCTCGGCCACGCCGCAGGGGTTGGCGTGCTTGACGATGACGACGGCCGCCGTGCGCCTGGCGTCGAACTCGGCCACGCATTCGAAGGCCGCGTCGGTGTCGGCGATGTTGTTGTAGGAGAGCTCCTTGCCTTGCACCTGGCGGGCGGAGGTGACGCCGAAACGGCGCTCCGGCGTCGCGTAAACCGCCGCCGACTGGTGCGGATTTTCGCCGTAGCGCAACCGTTCGATCAGCTTGCCGCCGAAGCTGCGCCAGACCGGCGCTTCCTGGCTCGTGTGCTCTGCGAACCAGCCGGAAATCGCAGCGTCATAGGCAGCGGTGCGCGCGTAGGCTTTCGCCGCGAGCAGGCGGCGGAGCGCCAGCGTCGTGCCGCCAAGGGTCGCGATCTCTTGCAGAACGGCGTCATAGTCCGCCGGATCGACGATGACCGCGACGTCGTGATGGTTCTTGGCGGCGGCACGAATGAGGGCCGGGCCGCCGATATCGATGTTCTCGATGCAATCCTCGGCGCTCGCGCCTTTCGCGACGGTCGCTTCGAACGGATAGAGGTTCACCACCACAAGGTCGATCGGCGCGATCGCATGCGCCTGCATGGCCTCGGCGTGCGCCTTGTCGTCGCGGATCGCGAGAATGCCGCCATGCACCTTGGGGTGCAGCGTCTTCACACGACCGTCCATCATTTCCGGAAAGCCGGTGAGCGCCGAGACGTCGGTCACTTTCAATCCCGCGTCGCTCAGCGCGCGGCTGGTGCCGCCCGTCGAGACGAGTTCGGTGCCGGCCTCCGCCAAGGTGCGTGCAAAGCCGGCGAGGCCGCTCTTGTCGGAAACGGAGATCAACGCCCGGATGACGGGACGGATGCGCGACATAATCGGTCAATCGCCTGCGATCGTCGTTGCGAGGAGGCGGCGATAGCACGCGTTTCGATTCAGGGAAACGGGTGGCGGCTCTTAAAGGGGCAGTTTCGGTCCGGCGGTGTCGGCCTGCTCGCGCTCCTTCTCGCGCTGCGGCTGCGTGGCGCGGATGAAGGTCCAGACGACGCGCGGGAGCGCGCGCACTTCGTCGGCGATGACGATCTGGCTCGACCGGCGCGGGCCGTCGGTGGCCGAGAGAAAAACGCTCTCCTCAACCTCGACATCCATGTTCGGCGCGCTGAACAGCCAGTTTTCCTTGCCAGGCACGACAAGGAGGACGCTCGAACCGTCGGTGCGGCGGCTCGCCTTCACGCTCGGATGCAGGTGAAAGCGGATTTCAAACCGGTCGGTGGCGTCGGCCGGGATCGGCTCGCCCTCGGGCGTGAAGAAGACGTCCTCGCCGTCGAGACGGTCGCCTTCCGGCGACAGGCGCCAGGAGCGCTGGTGCAGGACGCCGAAACGGGCGGCGTAGCCGTCATGCGCCGCACGCACGAGCTGGGCGCCGTCGCGCTCGCCGCGCGACGCGCGCACCATGCCCGGACCCTCGACGATCGGCATGCCCATCAGCCGGTTGTAGGTCGGGCCGGTGAGAAAACGGCTGGACGAGGCTTCGTTCACCGTCACCGTCGAATGCGCGGCGGTGGCGCGCGCAGCGGGCCGCCACGCATCGCGGTTGGCGAAGGGTATCCCGCAATTGACAACGATGCGGTTGCGGCCGTGAGAGAATTCGAACGAAAGCGTGCCGGCGTGCGCCTCGTGGCTCAGCAACATGGGTGGCGGTGCACCGGTATCGGCGATGACGACCGCTTCACCGGCTTCCATACGCTGGAAACCCGAATGGGGAGCGTTCGCCACCGGCGCGCCGCGCGCGTCGTCATAGGCAAGGACGGTCGCGAGTTGGTCGGACGGCGTCGCGCCCATGCCGTTGAATTGCGCGAAGGCGCCGTCGCGATGCCGGAAGAAGCGCAGCATCGGCATCATGCGGTCGATGGCGTTCAGGAGCGCGGACGGCGGCGGAACGCTGCGCGCCTCAAACGACTGGCGCAGCGGCAGGAGATCGACCAGCAATTCGATGAGGACGCCGGGGTTGCGGCTGATATGGCCGCCGTCGGGCAGGATCTGGCGGTCGAGTTCTTCCGCGAGGTGGCGCGTGGCGCTGCGCAGCGCGGACGCGGGCGCCGGCAGCGACAGCGCCGCGAAGGCGAGCGCGATC
>JAICQA010000183.1 GCA_025929595.1 Xanthobacteraceae bacterium | reverse complement strand
AGCGAAGCCGGTCGTGGACTCGAAGACGTTCCTCATCATCGCCAACGCTGGTGCCGAGCAGTTCGCCGGCGCGCAATGTTCCCCCTTCATCTTCTCGACGTCGTGGACCAACGACCAGAACCCCCGCGCGGTCGGCGAGTATATGAACAAGAAGGGCATCAAGTCGGTCTATCTGATCGGGCCGAACTACGCCGCGGGCCGACAGAACCTCGGCGGCATGAAGGAAGTGTTCAAGGGCAAGGTGATCGGCGAGGACTACACGAAGTGGCCCGACCAACTCGACTTCTCCGCCGAACTCTCCAAGATTCGCGCGGCGAACCCCGAGGCGGTCTACACCTTCTATCCGGGCGCTGCCGGCGTGCAGTTCCTGAATCAATACAGGGCCGCCGGCCTGCAGGGCAAAATTCCGCTCTACACGACCTTCGTCGTCGACTCGCTCAGCCTGCCGCTCATGAAGGACGCCGCGCTTGGCGTAATCGGCGCGCTGCAATGGGGCGCGGACCTGCCGAACGATGCCAACAAGAAGTTCGTCGCGGACTTCAAGGCGAAGCACAAGGCTGAGCCTTCGTTCTACGGCGCACAGAGCTACGACGCTGCCAATCTCATCGCTTCCGCGGTGGCCGGCGTTAAGGGCAATCTATCCAACAAAGACGCCGTCCGCGCCGCGCTCGAGAAAGCGAACTTCAAGTCGGTTCGCGGCGGCTTCAAGTTCGACAAGAACCACTACCCGATCCAGAACTTCTATATGCAGGAAGTGGTGAAGGCCGGGGACGGCTTCACGATTAAGACGATCGCGACCGCGGTGGAGAATGTTGCCAACGTCCACGGCGCGAAGTGCCAGATGAAGTGATCTTCCACTTCATCGGCATTGCGAGGATGTCTTAAGTCTTGTGCCGCCGGGACGGGAATCTCCGTTCCGGCGGTCATTCGTTAGCTCGCCTGGTCTAAGGGCGGCCGGGCCGAGGTGCGACGGGGGCTGCGGTGCTTCTATTCATTGAGCAATGCCTGAACGGAATCCAGCTCGGTCTCCTGCTGTTCCTGCTGGCGGCCGGGCTGACGCTTGTGTTCGGCATCATGGACCTCGTCAATCTGGCGCATGGCTCGCTTTACATGCTGGGCGCCTATTTCGCGGCAACCTTCACCGCACTGACCGGGACGTTCATTGGCGGAATTTTCCTCGCGCTGATCGCCACGCTTCTCGTCGGCATGGCGGTCGAAGTGATCGCACTTCGCCGTCTTTATGGGCGCGACCATCTCGATCACGTGCTGGGCACGTTCGGGCTGATCCTGTTCTCGAACGAAATGGTCCGCCTGATCTGGGGACCGGCAGGCCTGCGCGTTGCCCTGCCGGACTGGCTGCTGAGGCCGGTCGAGTTTATTCCCGGCGTATTTTATCCGAGCTATCGGCTGCTGATCATCGCCGTCGCGCTGGCGGTCGCGGGCTTGCTGTACTTCATGGTGATGCGCACCCGCATCGGCATGCTGATCCGAGCCGGCGCTTCCAATCGTGAAATGATCAGCGCACTCGGCATCAATATCAAACTGCTCTACACGTTCGTGTTCGGAATCGGCGCGGCGCTTGCCGGCCTTGCCGGCATGATGCAGGCACCGATCCTGACCGTGCAGATCGGCATGGGCGAGAACATCCTCATTCTTGCGTTCGTCGTCATCATCATCGGCGGCATCGGCTCTATCCGCGGGGCGTTCGTGGCGGCGATCCTGGTCGGATTGATCGACACGGTCGGGCGTTCCTTCCTGCCGGAAATCCTGAAGCTCTTTCTGTCCAACCAGGCGGCTTCCACAGCGGCCCCGGCCCTGTCGTCGATGCTGATCTACATCGTGATGGCGGCAGTCCTGGTGTTGCGGCCGCAGGGCCTGTTTCCGGCGGCGGGCAAATGAGGTTCGTGACCGTACGCAATATCGTCGTCGCGGCGCTGCTAATCTTCCTGGCGCTGGTGCCGATCTATTCCACGATGAGCGGCAACATGTTCCTGATGACGCTATTCACGCGCATCGTAATCCTCGCTATCGCCGCCGTGAGTCTCAATCTCATCATGGGCTTTGGCGGAATGGTGAGTTTCGGGCACGCCGCCTATCTCGGCATCGGCGGCTACGTCTTCGGAAGTATGGCCACCGAGGGCATCACGTCTGGCTTCATCCAGTGGCCGCTGGCGCTTGCCGTCTGCGCGCTCTTTGCGTTGATCACCGGCGCGCTCTCGCTGCGGACGCGTGGCGTGTATTTCATCATGATCACGCTGGCCTTCGCACAGATGATCTATTACGTCGCGGTCAGCCTCGACAAATATGGCGGTGACGACGGATTGACGATCTATACACGTAGTCAGTTTGCGGGGCTGATCGACCTCTCGAACCGCGTAGTCTTCTATTATGTCTGTTTCGCTTCCCTGCTGGGCGCCATTTATCTCGTATGGCGTATCGTCAACTCCCGCTTCGGCATGGTGATCCAGGGAGCGCGCTCCAACGACCGCCGCATGCAATCGATCGGCTTTCCGACGTATCGCTATCGCCTGACCTGTTTTGTCATCGCCGGCATGATGTGCGGACTGGCGGGCGTACTGCTCGCCAATCAGGCCGACTTCATCAGCCCGGCCACGATGCACTGGACGCGCTCCGGCGATCTGATCGTCATGGCCGTGCTGGGCGGCATGGGCTCAGTCATAGGACCGGTCCTCGGCGCCGTTGCCTTGCTGGTGCTCGAGGAGACATTGCCGCACATCATCAGCGTCATCGGCGGGGCCTTAACCGGTCAATCCATGGCTGCCGCAAGGGAGTATTGGGCGCTCGTGCTCGGCCCGATGCTGTTGCTTGTCGTGCTGTTCGCGCGAGGGGGAATCGACGGCATATTGACGGGGCGGCACCGTGGCTGATGCGCTTCTGAAAGTTGAAGGTATTAGCAAGCGCTTCGGCGGCGTCGTCGCGTCGGACAATATCCATATCGACGTCCGTCCAGGCGAACTGCACGCAATCATCGGCCCAAACGGCGCGGGCAAGACCACGCTGATCGGCCAGCTTGCGGGCGAGCTCGCGCCCGACTCCGGCCATATCTATTTCGACGGACAGGACATCACGGCACAGCCCGCGCCGGTACGCGCTGCGCTTGGCCTCGCTCGGTCATTCCAGATCACGTCGCTCTTCCTCGACTTCAAGGCGCTGACGAATGTCGTGCTCGCCGTACAGCCAAACCTTGGGCACTCGTTCCACTTCTGGGCGGACGCGCGCAACGAACCGGCGCTGATCGAACCGGCGCTGGCCGCGCTCAAGCGTGTCGGCCTCGAACACCGCGCGGCGGTGACCGTCGCGAATATGAGTCACGGCGAGCATCGGCAGTTGGAACTCGCAATGGCGATCGCGAACCGCCCGCGCCTGCTGCTACTCGATGAGCCGATGGCCGGCCTTGGCCCGGAAGAGTCGTCGCGCATGGTGGCGATGCTGCGCGAGCTCAAGCGTGAATATCCGATCCTGCTGGTCGAGCATGACATGGAAGCGGTTTTCGCCCTCGCCGACCGTATTACCGTTCTGGTCTATGGGCGGGTGATCGCATCTGGCGACCCGGCGACAATCCGCGCGAACGCGGAAGTGCGTGATGCGTATCTCGGTGAGCAGGACGAGGAGTTCGTCGATGGCTGAAACGCCGCTCCTCACCGTCGAGAACATCGAAACGAAGTACGGCCGCAGCCAGGTGTTGTTCGGCGTATCGTTGAAGATCGCGCCGGGCGAGACCGTCACGCTCATGGGCCGGAACGGCATGGGCAAGACGACAACCGTGCGTTCGATCATGGGCATGACGCCTGCCGCGAGCGGTTCGATCCGCTTCGACGGCAAGGAGACGCGCACCCTGCCGGCCTATCGGGTGGCGAAGCTCGGTGTCGGTCTTGTGCCCGAAGGACGGCAGATCTTCCCCAATCTTTCCGTGCGGGAAAATCTGGTCGCCACCGCCGCTGACCGCTCGCCTGGCGGCGCACACTGGACGCTCGAGACGATCTACGAGTTATTCCCGCGCCTCGCCGAACGACAGAACAGCATGGGCAACCAGCTCTCCGGCGGCGAGCAGCAGATGCTTGCCGTCGGCCGCGCGCTCATGACCAATCCGCGCCTCCTCATTCTCGACGAGGCGACCGAAGGCCTTGCGCCGCTGATCCGCCGGGAGATCTGGCGTTGCCTGGCAAAGCTCAAGGCGCAAGGGCAATCGGTGCTCGTGATCGACAAGAACGTGGCGGCGCTCACGAAAATCGCCGACCGTCATTACATGATCGAGCGCGGGCGTGTTGTGTGGACGGGAACGTCGGCGGAGCTTGCCGCCGCGCCGGATATTCAGCACCGTTATCTGGGCGTCTAACTACAATCCCTCATCGCCGGGCTTGACCCGGCGATCCAGAAAACTTTGCATAAGGAACTGGATGGCCGGGTCGCGCCGCTTCGCGGCGGCCCGGCCATGAGGAAAGGACTCACGCCGACCTGCGGCGCGGCTTGTCCTGCGCACCGAGCGTCGCCGCCAGCTCTTCGGCGTTGCGCGCTGGCGCCTTGCCCGCCGTATCGAGGACGATGTCGGCCTTCGCGTAAAGCGGCTCGCGGCTTTTCAGGATCGATACGAGATCGTCCATCGCGCGCGCATTGTCTGCCATCGGCCGCAGGTCGCCCTGCGCGATCACCCGCTGCATGTGCGCGTCGGGATCGGCGCGCACCCAGACGGTCATGCAGGACGTAAGCAAGAGTTCGTAGGTCGCAGGCTCGGTCACAAGGCCGCCGCCTGTCGCAACGACGAGACGCGGATTGTCGTGCAGCACGGACTCAAGAGCGGCGCGCTCGGCGCGGCGGAAGGTCTCCTGCCCGAACATCTCGATCATTTCGCCGAGCGGCATGCCGCTCTTCTGTTCGATCACGCGGTCGAGTTCGACGAAAGGCACGCCGAGCCGTTCGGCGAGCAGCGCGCCGATAGTGGACTTGCCGCCGCCACGCAGGCCGATGAGGGCGATGCGGTCACGGCGCATGGCGGTCGAGGGTCCACCGAAACGGGCGACCAGGAGTTCGCGTGCCTCGGCAATTTCGCTCGGCGAAAGGCGGCCGAGGAATTGTTCGAGCAGCATCGCTTCCAGCGGTCGCTCGGGACGGTCGTCCACGAGGTCCGCAACGGGCACGCTCATGGCGTCGGCGATGCGGCGCAGAAGCTGGATCGAGCAGTTGCCTTCGCCGGCCTCGAGCTGGGCGAGGTAGCGTTCGGAAACGTCGGAGTGGCGGGCCAAGACCTTGCGAGACATGCCGCGACGGCTGCGCATGGTGCGCACCTTCTCCCCCAGCCGGCGGAGAAAGGGGTCTTCGGCATCCTTCGCGTTATCTTTCATTGGTGCCCGCTTGCCTTGCACTATAATGCATAGTCATAATGGCCCCAACGAGAAACGGCAATCGGCCGGCGGGACGGGAGGAAAACATGGTTTCGGGGCAGGATTTCACCGAACGGCGGCCTTACAACGCAGCCACCGACTTCGTTGATGCCAACATCGCCGCGGGCCGCAGCGGCAAGACCGCCTTTTCTGACGGCCGCCGCAGCCTGAGTTACGGCGAGCTCCTGACCCAGAGCCAGCGCTTCGCACACGGGCTGCACGCGCTCGGGCTCAAGCAGGAAAGCCGCGTCGCCCTCCTCCTCCTCGACACCGTCGATTACCCGGTCGCGTTCTGGGGCTCGCTGCGCGGCGGAATCGTCTGCATTCCGCTTAATACGCTGCTTGCGCCCGAACAGTATCTCTACATTCTCGATGACAGCCGTGCGGAGGCGATCTTCGTTTCGGCGCCGCTCCTGAAATCCATCGAGCCGATCCTTCCGAAACTTCCCTGCATCAAACAGGTGATTGT
>JAICQA010000080.1 GCA_025929595.1 Xanthobacteraceae bacterium | reverse complement strand
TTGCCGTAGTCCATGTGTCCGTAGACGCGAACGCCGTCGATTTGCTTTACGTCGTTAGTGAAGAAGTCGGAGATGTACTCATATGCAGACCAGTATGTCGGCACGCCGAGGTCGTATCCATACTTGTCCTTGAAGCGCTTCTTCAGATCCGGACGGTCGAACCAGTCCTTGCGGAACCAGTAGAGATTGGCGAACTGCTGGTCGGGCAATTGCCAGATCTTGCCGTCGGGCCCCGTGGTGAACGAGATGCCCATGAAGTCCTTGATATCGAGGCCGGGATTGGTGACGTCCTTTCCCTCGCCCGCCATCCAGTCGGTGAGGTTGACCGTCAGGCCGAGACGCGCGTGCATCCCGATCAGGTCGGAGTCGTTCACGTAGCCGTCATAAAGATTGCGGCCGGTCTGCAGTTGCGTCTGCAAGGCCTGGACGACGTCGCCTTCGCCCATGATCTGGATATTGACCTTGATGCCGGTAATTTCCTCGAACGCTTTGGCAAGGGTCTTCGCCTCATATTCGTGTGTGGGAATTCCCTCGGCGACGAGGTTGATCTCCATTCCCTTGAACGGCGCGGCGGTCTTGATGAACCAGCGCATTTCGTCCAGCTGCTGGTCTTTCGTCAGCACGGACGGCTGAAACTCGCTGTCGATCCATCGCTTTGCCGCCTGCTCGTCGGCGAGAGCCGGCAACGACCCGATCGCCAGGGTCGTCACGGCCAGCATGGCCATCAGACTCCTTTGCATTGACTTCCTCCTGGGCGTCCGTGTTGACGGGACCGGCACGGTGCGAACGCTTCACCGCGCGGCGGGTTGACACCTCGCTTCACACCCATCGGAACACCGCGAGTCCGTAGAGGACCGAGATGGCCAGCGCCCACCACAGGCTCGGGCCGACAAGCCCGAGCCAAGCAAGGTGGATGTAGGCGGCGCCCAGCAGCGTGAGGAACAGCCGGTCGCCTGGTGTGGTGGGAATGCGGAGAACGCCGATGCGCTCTTCGGACGGAGCGACGATCTGCCAGACCGTCATGCCGACGAGCATCAGCGCGATGGAGATGAAAAAAGCCGCTGTCGTCGGCGTCCACGCCATCCAGGAAAGATTCATGGACGCGCTCCTTCAACGGTGCGGCGCCGAGCCCGGGCCCCCTCGAAGATCGCGGGCGCGGAAAAAAGAGGGGGCCGGGTCTCGTCGCCCGCAAAAGCCGGCAGCCTGGGAGGTGATGGCCGCCGGGCGGGAAGACGGAAATTTCTGATCCTGGTAGCGCGCATGACGGACCTCACACGCGCCCAAGGGCGAAGCCCTTGGCGATGTAGTTGCGCACGAAATAGATGACGATCGCGCCGGGAATGATCGTGAGCGCGCCGGCTGCCGCCAGTACGCCGAGTTCATAGCCGGAAATACTGATCGTGCGGGTCATCACCGACGCGATCGGTCGCGCATCGACCGAGGTCAGCGTTTTCGCGAGCAGCAGTTCGACCCACGAGAACATGAAGCAGAAGAAGGCCGCGACGCCGATGCCGCCGGCGATCAGCGGGATGAAGATCTTGAAGAAGAAGCGTTGGAACGAATAGCCGTCCACATAGGCCGTCTCGTCGATCTCCTTCGGCACGCCCGACATGAATCCTTCGAGAATCCACACCGCGAGCGGGATGTTGAACAGGCAGTGCGCGAGAGCGACCGCGATATGCGTGTCGAACAATCCGACCGACGAATAGAGTTGAAAGAAGGGCAGCGCGAAGATCGCCGGCGGTGCCATGCGGTTCGTGAGCAGCCAGAAGAACAGATGCTTGTCGCCGAGGAAGCGGTAGCGCGAGAACGCGTAGGCCGCCGGCAGCGCAGCCGACACAGAGATGACGGTATTCAGCGTCGCGTAGAGGATCGAGTTCAGATACCCGTTGTACCAGACCGGGTCGCTCACGATCTTTGCGTAGTTCGCAAAGGTGAACTCGCGCGGCCAGAGCGAGAACGAGCCGAGGATTTCGTTCGTCGTCTTGAACGACATATTGAGAAGCCAGTAAATCGGCACCAGCAGGAAGAAGATGTAGAGCGCCGGCACGATCCACGAGAAGCCCACACGGCTTCGCACGCGGCGCGCGGCAACGGGCGTGGAGGCGACTCGGCCGGCGACGATGTCGGTCATGTCCGCGCCTCCTCGCGGGTCATCACGGTGTAGAAGACCCAGCTCATGGCGAGCACCATCAGGAAGTAGATCAGCGACATGGCGGCCGCGGGCCCAAGATCGAACTGGCCCTGCGCCATTTTCACGAGATCGATGGAAAGAAGCGTCGTGGCGTTGCCCGGCCCGCCGCCCGTGAGCACGAACGGCTCCGTGTAGATCATGAAGGAGTCCATGAGCCGCAGGAGCACCGCGATCGTCAGCACGCGCCGCATCTTTGGAAGCTGGATGTAGCGGAACACGGCCCAGCGCGAGGCGCCGTCGATCTTGGCCGCCTGATAGTAGGCGTCCGGTATCGCCATCAATCCGGCATAGGCGAGCAGCACCACGAGCGACGTCCAGTGCCAGACATCCATCAGAATGAGCGTGAACCACGCGTCAAAGACGTCACGCGTGAAGTTGAAGCTGATGCCGAGCGCGTTGATGGTGCGGCCGAGGAGGCCGTAGCTCGGCAGCGCAAAGATATTCCAGATCGCGCCCACCACGTTCCACGGAATGAGCAGCGGCAACGCCATCAGCACGAGGCAGACCGAGACCCACGGCCCTCTGCGTGGCATGGCGAGCGCGATGGCGACGCCGAGCGGGATTTCGATCGCGAGAATGATGCCGGTGAAAAGGAACTGGCGGCCGAGCGCCGCATGGAAGCGCTCGGAATGCAACACCTGCTCGAACCACTTCGAACCTTCGAAGAAGAAGACGTTGCCCGCGAAGCTCTCCTGCACGGAATAGTTCACGACCGTCATCAGCGGGATGACCGCGTTGAACGCGACCAGTACCAGCACCGGCAGGACCATGAACCAGGCGCGGTTGTTGACGACCTTATCCATCACGCCCTTCCTTCGACGAGTTCGCCGTCGGCATAGATGTGCAGGTGCGATGGGTCGAATTCGATGGCGGCGGCCACGCCCGAGAGCTGCACGTCCTCGCCGACCATGACGTTGAGGGCGTGGCCGGCGAGTCGCACGCGCGCGATCTTGAAGCGGCCCACGTCATCCACGCGGCTGATGTGCACCGGCAGGCCTTTGCCGTCGGCTGCGATCTTCACGAACTCGGGCCGCACGCCGAGTTCGATGCGCGTGCCGGAAGGCTTTTCGTAAGTGCGCGGCAGCGAGATCGGATGACCCGCAACGGTCGCCGTGCGGCCCTCGACCCACGCCGGCAGCACATTCATGCCCGGCGAGCCGATGAAGTAGCCGACGAATGTATGGTTCGGCCGCTCGAACAATTCTTCGGGCGTGCCGACCTGCACGACGCGGCCGTCATACATCACGATCACCGTGTCGGCGAAGGTGAGCGCCTCGGTCTGGTCGTGCGTGACATAGATCATCGTGTTGCCGACCTGCCGGTGCAGCGTCTTGAGCTGCGAGCGCAGCTGCCATTTGAGCTGCGGGTCGATGACCGTGAGCGGCTCGTCGAACAGCATCGCGCTCACGTCGGAGCGCACCAGGCCGCGGCCGAGCGAGATCTTCTGCTTGGCGTCGGCGGTGAGCCGCCGTGCCTTCTGCCCGAGCGAACGCGTGAGCCCAAGCATGTCGGCGATCTGCCGCACGCGGCCGTCGAGCACCGCGCCATCGACGCGGCGGTTGCGCAGGGGAAACGCGAGGTTTTCGTAAACCGTCATCGTGTCGTACACGACCGGAAACTGGAACACCTGCGCGATATTGCGCTGCTCGCTTGTCTGTTCGGTGACATCGATGCCGTCGAACAACACGCTGCCTTGGGTCGGGACGAGGAGTCCCGACATCAGGTTCAGCATCGTGGTCTTACCGCAGCCTGACGGGCCGAGCAGCGCGTAGGCGCCGCCTGATTTGAACGTGAGGTCGATGCGCTTGAGCGCGTAATCCGCCTCCGACCGCGGCCGCGGACCGTAAGCGTGGGCGATATCAGCGAGATCGATGCGCGCCATGGCCCGTCCTCACGCCGCCGCCGCGATGGCGGGCGCCGCCATCAGTCGCCCGTCGCGGCCAAAGACAAAGACGCGGTTCGGATCGAGATAGAGCTCGACCGGCGCGCCGGGATTGAGCTCGTGAATGCCATGCGCGAGCGCGACCCAGCGCGAGCCCTCGTGCATCACATGCACGAAACTCTCCGAGCCCGTGATCTCGGTGACCGCGACAGTGGCAGTGACCGGCACGGCGTCCGGTCCAGGCGCGCGCAGATAAAGATGGTTGGCGCGGAAGCCGAGCGTGATTTCGCCATCCGGGAGGCCCGCGAGCGGCCCGCGCGCCGGCAAGCTCGTCCCGCCCGGCAGATGCGCCTTGCCGCCGGTGATGCGCGCAGCGATGAAATTCATCGGCGGATCGGAGAAGACATCCGCCGTCGCCTTGTCGTTCGGTCGTCGATAGACATCGACCGTTTTTCCGAATTGCGTGATGCGCCCTTCGGAAAGCGTCGCCGTATTGCCGCCGAGCAGCAGCGCGTCCGAAGGCTCCGCCGTCGCATAAACCGTGATCGCGCCGATCTCGACGAAGAGCTTCGGCAATTCCTCACGCAGCTCTTCGCGCAGCTTGTAATCGAGATTGGCGAGCGGCTCGTCGAGCAGCAGCAGTTCAGCACGCTTGACGACGGCGCGCGCCAGCGCCGTGCGCTGCTGTTGCCCGCCCGAAAGCTCGAGCGGATAGCGCTCGAGGAAACGGTCGAGCCGCATGAGCGCCGCAGCGTCCCGCACGCGCCGGTCGATCTCCGCGCTCGCAACACCCGCGACACGCAAGGGCGACGCAATGTTCTCAAACACCGTGAAATTCGGGAAGTTGATGAACTGCTGATAGACCATCGCGACCGAGCGTTTCTGCACCGGCACGTCGGTCACGTCCTGGCCGTTGACCAGCACCTGGCCTTGGGTCGGCACGTCGAGGCCTGCCATCAGGCGCAGCAACGTCGTCTTGCCCGACAACGTCGGACCCAGCAAAACGTTGAGACTGCCGCGCGCGAGCGTCAGCGACACGTCCGCAATGTGGGTCTCCGCCTCGACCCGCTTGGTGACATTGCGAAGTTCGAGCGTCATCGCGATCCCCGTCAGGCGGCGGAAGCCGCGGCGGTGCGCGGCTGTGCCTGCATCCATTCGTCGAGCGTACGAGCCTGATCCAGCGTCATGACAAGACCGAGGCGGCCTCGCCGCCACAGCACGTCTTCCGCTGTCACCGCCCACTCGCGGTCCATCAGGTAGCGGACTTCGAGTTCGCTCAGCCCGGCACCGAAGTCGCGGCCCCAGTCGGCGGCCGACCGCGCCCCCGCGACCATGCGGAAAGCCCGCGTGCCGTAGGCGCGCAAAAGCCGTTGCGCCCGTCCGCTGCCGCAGGTGGGACAGGCGGCGGTGAGCTTCGCCACCTCCGCGTCGAAACCGTCATAGGGAAAATCTCCGCCCGGCAGCGCGGCGTTCGCGGTCCATGCGCCGCGCGCCTTGGGGAATTGCGGCGCGAGCATCGAGAGCGCGCGCTCGGCGAGCCGCCGATAGGTCGTGATCTTGCCGCCATAGACGGTCACGAGCGGCGTGCCGCCGCCCGGCACTTCGTCGAGCTTGAGCACATAGTCGCGCGAGAGCGCCTTGGCTTCGCGCGCGCCATCATCGAACAGCGGTCGCACGCCCGCGAAGCTCGCGATCACCTGCGACGGATGCAGCGGCTCGCGGAAATATTCGGTCACCGATGCGCAGAGATATTCGGTCTCCTCTTTGCTGGCCGCTGCATCTCCTGGGTCGCCCGCGAAATCGACGTCGGTGGTGCCGATCAGCGTGAAGTCGCGCTCGAAGGGAATAGCGAACACGACACGATTGTCGGCATTCTGGAAAATATAGGCGCGGTCATGCGCGAACAGCCGTGGCACGACGATGTGACTGCCCTTCACGAGTCGCATCGGTGCGTGCGGCCCGTCGCCCGTCCGCCGCGCGACATCCGCGACCCATGGGCCTGCCGCGTTGACGAGCGCGCGAGCACGCACGCGCTGGCCGTGCCGCGTGCCGGTCTCGCTCAGTTCGACCGTCCACAGGCCGTTCTCGCGGATTGCGGCGACCGCTTCTGTGCGTGTGCGGATGACGGCGCCATGCTCGGCTGCATCGAGCGCGTTCAGCACCACGAGCCGCGAGTCTTCGACCCAGCAATCGGAATATTCGAACGCGCGCTTGAATTCAGGGCGCAGCGGCTCGCCCGCCTCGTCGCGCCTCAAATCGACATTGCGGGTCGGCGGCAGGATCTTCCGCCCGCCGAGATGGTCGTAGGCGAGCAGGCCGAGCCGGATGAACCAGGCAGGACGCAGGCCGCTGTGATGCGGCAGCACGAAACGGAGCGGCCGGATGATGTGGGGTGCCGCGCGCAGCAGCACTTCGCGCTCGACCAGCGCCTCATGCACGAGGCGGAATTCGTAATATTCGAGATAGCGCAGGCCGCCGTGGATCAGCTTGGTGGAAGCGGAGGAGGTGGCGCCGGCGAGGTCGCCTTTATCGCAAAGGAAGACCGACAGGCCGCGCCCGGCCGCGTCACGCGCGATACCGCAACCATTGATGCCGCCGCCAATGACGGCGATGTCGAACACGGCCTCGGACAACTGGCGCTCCCACCCGAACGCAGCGCAAACAGCATTTTTCGTTATCTTTGAAATTAACCATAAAATGAAAGCAAACGCGCTTCAAGCGAAAATAATCAGCCGAAAGCGAAATCAGATTTCTTCGGATAGCTCGGCTGGAGCGGGACGTAGCTCGATCAGTTTTACTTCGGATTCCGCGCAAATCCGGCGGATTGCGTCCGGCCGGCAGTAGTCCGTTACGAAGGTATCCACCTGCGACAGATGGCCGATCTTCACCGGCGCCGAGCGCTCGAACTTGGTCGCGTCGCACACGAGGATCACGTGGCGTGCGTTGGCGATAATTTCCTGCGCGATCCGCACCTCGCGGTAGTCGAAGTCGAGGAGCGCCCCGTCCTGGTCGATCGCCGACACGCCGATCACGGCAAAATCCACCCTGAACTGACGGATGAAGTCCACCGCCGCCTCGCCGACAATGCCGCCGTCGGTGTGCCGCACGACGCCGCCTGCGATCACAACCTCGATCTGCGAATACCCGCGCATCAGGCTGGCAACATTGAGATTATTGGTAATCACCATCAGTCCGGAATGTTGCAGCATCGCGCGAGCAACGGCTTCCGTTGTGGTGCCGATATTGATGAAGAGGGAGGAGTCGCTCGGGATCAGCGCGGCGGTGGCGCGGCCGATCTCTTCCTTCGCTTCCATGGCAATCGCCCGCCGCGCGTCATAACCGACGTTCTCCACGCCCGAGGCGAGGATTGCGCCGCCATGCACGCGCGTGAGCAGGCGCCTGTCGCAAAGCTCGTTCAGGTCCTTGCGGATCGTCTGCGGGGTGACGTCGAAGCGGGCTGAGAGGTCTTCGACGGTGACGCGGCCCGAGCGGCGGGCAAGATCGACGATGGCCTGTTGGCGGGGGACGAGCATCCGGGGGTCACTTTCGGAGCGAAAGTGAATCGAAAAACTCTCTCTGACAAGAGGCTCACGGTTGACGTTATTTTTGCTTCAGCCGAACGTCCTGCCCGCCTGCGGCGAGAATCGCGCCGCAGGCTAAAGAGATGAAGATGGAACGCCGTCTCGTTGGCCTGATCGGGGCCAACATCATGAAGTCCCTGTCGCCGGCCCTGATCGAGGATTGCTTCGCCGCGGCCGGAATGCGCGGCTACTACCACTTGATGGATCTCGACCGCCTGCCGGGCAGGCGGCTGGCCGACCTGCTCGAAGGCGCGAAGGCGACCGGTTTCATCGGCCTCAATATCACGCGGCCCTGCAAGGAAGAGGTGATCCCGCTTCTCGATGCGGTTTCGCCCGAGGCCCGCGAGATTGGCGCGGTCAACACGGTGCGGATTTCGCCCGATGGGCGCACCGAGGGTTTCAACACCGACCGTATCGGTTTCCGCAAAAGTATCGAGGAACGCTTCGGGCGTGACTCCGTCGCGGCGAAGCCCGTGGTGCTCGTTGGCGCCGGCGGCGCGGGGCGAGCCGTTGCGTTTGCGATGCTCGACCTTGGGGTCGAGCCGCTGCTCATATTCGACACGGACGCCGGCCGCGCCGAGCGGCTGGCAGCGGAGTTGAATCGCGGCGGCGAAGGCACGGCTCGCCGGATCAAATCGCTCGAAGACGCGATCCCGTCCGTTGCGGGGGTCATCAACGCGACGCCCATCGGCATGGCCGGCATAGGCGGCAATCCGGTGCCATCCGGCCTTGTCACCGACGCGCATTTTGCCGCCGACGTTATCTACTCGCCGCTCGAAACCGAATTCATCAAGGCCGCGAAGCGCGCCGGCGCCCGCACCATGAGCGGCGACGGGATGCTGCTGCATCAGGGCGTCGAGGCATTCCGGATCTTCACCGGGATCACGCCCGACGCGGCGCGAATGCGCGCCGTTTTGAAGGAAGCATTTGCGGCACGTGCGGAGCTGGCGGCAACGGCGTAAGGGCCAAGCAGGAGGCAGCGATATGCAAACGGCAATCGCAACGGTTTGCCTGAGCGGCGTGCTCGACGAGAAGCTGGAGGCGATTGCCGCCGCGGGCTTCAAAGGCGTCGAGCTATTCGAGAACGATCTCCTCTCTTTCAGCGGCACGCCATCCGATGTGCGCAAGATCGTCGAAGGGCTTGGGCTGAAGATCGTCACCTTCCAGCCGTTTCGCGACTTCGAGGGCATGCCCGAAAATCGCCGCGAGCGCATCTTCCAGCGCGCCGAACGCAAATTCCGTGTCATGGAAGAACTCGGCTGCGACTTGCTGATGGTTTGCTCGAACGTCTCGCCCGAAAGCGTCGGCGGCATTGAGCGCGCCGCCGCCGACCTGCACGCGCTCGGTGAACGTGCGGCCGCACATGGCTTCCGCGTGGGGTTCGAGGCGCTCTCCTGGGGCAGCCATATCCACGACTATCGGGATGCTTGGGAGGCTGTGCGCCGCGCCGATCACGCGGCCATCGGCGTCGTCCTCGACAGCTTTCATATTCTCGCGCGCAAGACCGACCTGAAAGCGATCCGCTCGATCCCGCCCGACCGCATCTTTCTCGTGCAGCTCGCCGACGCGCCGCTCCTCGACATGGATTACCTGTCGTGGAGCCGCCACTACCGCAGCTTTCCGGGGCAGGGCGATCTCGCCCTGCCGGAATTCATGGATGCGTTGCA
>JAICQA010000399.1 GCA_025929595.1 Xanthobacteraceae bacterium | reverse complement strand
GCGCTCGGCTGGGCCTTCGAACGCGTGATCGTGCGGCCGGTCTACGGCCAGCACCTGAAGCAGATCCTCGTCACGATGGGCGGCATGATCGTCGCCGAGCAGCTCATCCATGTGCTGTGGGGCGCCGATCCCGCGACGAACACGCCGATGAACAGCCGCCGGATGCGATAGCCGAGCGCCTCGACCATCTCCGGGTTTTCCACGCCTGCGCGCACGAGCAGGCCGATGCGCGTGCGGTTCAGCACCAGCAGCATGCCGATGAACACGATGAACCCGACGCCGACCGCGATCAGCCGGAAGCGTTCCACCACCACGTCCGGACCGAAGGCCAACCCGCCGCGGAAACTCTGCGGCAGCGAGATCGTGATCGGATTGCCGCCGAACAACGCATAGAGCAGTTGCTCCACCACGATCAGCCCGCCCATGGTCACCAGGATCTGCTTCAGGTGCTGGCCGTACACCGGCCGGATGATCACCCGCTCGAATGCCCAGCCGAAGACGCCAGACACGATCATCGAGAGGGCGATGCAAAGCAGCAGCACCAGCACATTGAGCGGGACGGAAGACGAATCGACCCAGCCCGCAAGCGGCCACAGCACGAGCAGGCTCACATAAGCCCCGACCGAAATGAACACGCCGTGGCCGAAGTTGATGACGTCCATCAGTCCGAACACAAGCGTGAGGCCGGAAGCCATGATGAAGATCATCATGCCCATGGCAAGCGCCGCCACGGTCAAGGTAATCCAGGTCGAGACGCTGCCGATCAGGGGCAGCGCCGCGAGCGCGACCGCCACGACGAGGAGAATCGGAATCCAATCGATCGTCGCGGCAACGGCGCGCGGATCGTCGCGTTCGGCGGCGTTCTCGGTCATTGGTGCTGATCCAGGTGCAGGCCAAGAAGTCGCTGCTGCAGGGCACGGTCTCCGGCCAGCTCGGCCATGGCGCCATGATGCACCACCCGCCCGTCGTCCATGACCGCCACGGTGTCGCCGAGCATGCGCGCGGCCATGAAGTTCTGCTCGACCAGCAGCACCGTCGCGCCCGCGCTCTTCACCTCGCGAAAGGCACGGATCATGTTCGCGACGATCACCGGCGCAAGCCCCTTGGTCGGCTCGTCGATGAGGATCAACTCGCGCGGCTCGATGAGTGCGCGGGCGATCGCCAGCATCTGCTTCTGCCCGCCGGAAAGCGCGCCGGCGGCAAGCCCGAAGAAGCGCTGCAGGGCCGGAAACAGCGAGAAAATCCACTGCAGGCGCTTGCCGTCGATTTCGCCCCCGCGCGCCGCCAGCAGGAGGTTCTCGCGAACCGTCAGCCCGGCGAAGATGCTCATGTTCTCGGGCACATAGGCGATCCCCGCGCCGGCGATGTCGGGCGTCGGCCGCGCGGCGATCTCATCGCCGGCAAAGCGGATCCGCCCCTGCGAGGCCTTCCAGAGCCCCATGATCGTGCGCAGCGTCGTGGTCTTGCCGGCACCGTTGCGGCCGAGCAGTACCGTGAATCCGCCGCGCGGCACGGCGAGGTCCACGCCCTGCAGGATGTGATAGCGGCCGATGTGCGTGTGCACGTCCTCGAGCGTGAGCAGCGGATCAATCATCGCCGAGCTCCTGCCCGAGATAGGCCTCGCGCACGATCGCCGACGCCATTACTTGCGTGGGTGGCCCGTCCGCGACCAGCGCACCGTTGTGCAGGACGATGATCCGCTCGGCGAGCGAGCGCACCACGTCCATCTTGTGCTCGACGAGCAGAATGGTCTTGGCGGCGTCCCGCTTCAGCTCGCCGATGATCTCGAGGACGTTGGGGACCTCGTCGACCGACATGCCCGCGGTCGGCTCATCGAACATGAACACGTCGGGCTCGAGCGCAATCAGGAGCGCGACTTCGAGCTTACGCTGGTCGCCATGCGGCAACGCGCCGGCAACCGTCCCGCGCTTGTCCGCGAGACGCACGCGGGCAAGGATGGTTTCCGCGGCGGCAGCGAGATCGCGCCGGTCGGTCCAGAGCGTCAGGAGACTCAGGCCCGCGCCGGCCCGCGCCTGCACCGCGATGCGCACGTTCTCGAACACGGTCAGATTCGGGAACAGGTTGGTGAGCTGAAACGCGCGGCCGAGCCCCCGCCGCGTCCGCGCCGATGCCGCGAGCCGGGTCACGTCCTCGCCCTTCACGAGCACCTGCCCCGCCGTTGCCGACAACTGTCCGGAGATCAGGTTGAAATAGGTGGTCTTCCCCGCCCCATTGGGGCCGACGATGGCGGTCACGCTGCCCGGAAGGAACGCGCAGGTGACCGCGTTCACCGCCACGTGCCCGCCGAAGCGGATGGTGAGGCCGCG
>JAICQA010000197.1 GCA_025929595.1 Xanthobacteraceae bacterium | reverse complement strand
GATTCATTCCCGTGGGAGACGGAGCTGCCGCGCGATGTGGATTGGCGCGAGCTGCTGATTGGCGAAGTGGACGGCCGTTCCGTCGGCGTTATGCAGATTATCGATGCCGCGCGCGAGGAGACGCATTACTGGGGCAATGCCGAGCCGAACCTGCGCGCCATCGACATCTGGCTCGGCGAGGCGAGCGACTTAGGCAAGGGTTACGGCACGCAGATGATGCGCCTCGCGATCGACCGCTGCTTCGCGGACCCGGCTGTGACGGCCATTCTCATCGACCCGCTCGAGCGCAACACGCGCGCGCACCGCTTCTATGAGCGGCTCGGATTCAAGCCGCTCGAGCGGCGCACCTTCGGAACGGACGATTGCCTGGTCTATCGGCTGACGCGCGGCGAGTGGTCACGCTATTCCGCCGAGGCCGTCCCGCCCGCGGCTATTTGAGCTTCAGGCCTCCCGCTACGACAGCGCATTTGCTCCAGCGAGCTCGCCGCGATCGAAATTCATTCGGGCGAAGCGGCTACGATAGTCGGCCGGCGTCATGCCCGCATAGCGCTTGAACAGGTTGCGGAAAAAAGCAACGTCCTCATAGCCGATCCTTGCGCAGACGTCGTGGACCGACAATGTCCCCCGTTCCAGCAGTTCCTTGGCCGCCGAGATGCGTAACATCTGAAGGTAAGTGCCGGGCAGGCGACCTGTTGCCGCCTTGAAGCGGCGGATAAAGGTGCGCTGACCCATTCCGGCGCGACTCGCAAGATCGCCGACCGTCACGTCACGATCGAAATTTTTTTGAAGATAACGCTCTATTTGCTCGATCCTCTCGTCCGAATGCGGGCGCGACAACGGCACGACCGAGTATCCCGACTGCCGAGCGCGCGGCATGCTGACGAGGAGCGATTTCGCGCATTGCAGCGCGACTTCGTGGCCGCAGAACTTTTCGACGAGATAAAGACTCAGATCGATCGACGCATATACGCCGCCGCTGCAAAATACCGCACCGTCCTCAGTGACGAATTGATCGATGCACCAGCGTACCTTCGGATAGCGCTGACGCATTCTTTCGGCAACGGCCCAATGGGTCGTCGCCTCGCGGCCGTCGAGCAAGCCGCTCTCGGCGAGGAATGCGACGCCGGTGCAGATGCCGGCAATGACTGCGCCGCGCGAGTGCCATTTGCGAAGCCATGGCAGGAGCGGCGTGTCCTTCGCGATACGGTCCATCGTTTCCCAACCCGATGCCGAAAGAATAATGATGTCGGTTTGCCTGATGTCGCCGATCGCGCATTCCGGAGTCAGCTCGAGTCCGCACAGGCCTTTGACACTGCGGCCGTCGGCCGAGACAACGCGCACGCGAAAGCGCGGCTTTGGCTGCTCGCCCTGCAGCGAATTCCAGAGCATCCCCGCCGAATGAAAGACCTCGATCGGCGCGATCGCGGTCGATATATAACCTTCCCCGATCAGGACGACGGTGACGTCGAGCACGTCTTTGTGCCGGCGAATGCGCCCGCGCCTCGCGGGGAGAGATTTCGTCTTGCCGGCCATCCGCGCTCTCCTGCTCCGACGCAATGGAGCCGCCGGCCGGAGCCGGCGGCGCTTCATATTTACATTGCGGTCATCGGATCGATGATGCCGCGCACCTCGGTGATCTTGGTGGCGGGAAAGCCACTCAGCTTGGCGTGCTCGCGCACCGCCTCTTCGTTCTCGGCGAGATAGATGCAGAAGGTTTTGTCATCGGCGACGAAAGATTGCGCCCACTGCACCTTGCCGGCGAGTTTGCCGAGCGCCTCGTTGGAGGTCGCCGCAGCATCCTTGAGCTGCGAACCTTTCATGCTGCCGACGCCTGGAAGGTCGCGTTCGATCACGTAGCGTTTCATGTCTCACTCCATTGGTTGAACGGAGCGGTAGCTAAGGCGAAAGCGCCCCTGTGCGTAGATGGCACTTATGACATTGTAGAGGGGTATTTATGACAAAGGGCGGTGGAGTCGACAAGCAGGCGGCCTCGCCTCCGCCGCGGCATGACGGGGTCTCTCCTCAGCTATCCACCTTCAGCGCCGCGATGAAGGATTCCTGCGGGATGTCGATCTTGCCGTAATGACGCATCCGCCCTTGCCCTTCTAGCCGCCTCTTGCGCGGCGGCTTCGTCCGTTTGCGCGGACGGCCAGTGAAGGCGAGCGCAATCAACGCGATGGACGCGCCGCGAAAGCTTGAACGTCACGGAAGCCCGGCGGCGCGCAGTGCCGCGGTGTCCGCCGCAAGCCCGGCGGCATCCGCCCGAAACTGCGTGTTCGTCCAGGCAGTAATGGTGAAGTCCCGGCGGATGGAAAGGAGCTGCTCCACCGCCCGTCTGGCTTCTTCCACGCGGCCGGCCTGCTGATAGATGATGACGAGGTCTGCGAGTCCAAATCCCGGGCTGCGGTCGTTGAATGCCTTGAACGCGACGATGGCCTTCTCGACGCGCCCTGCAAGCCGGTAGGCATTGCCGAGCACACCCAGATAGTAAGGCGGATAATGCGGGCTGAGGGTGATCGCGCGCTCCCCATGCGCCACCGCCTCTTCGGGGAAGCCCGCCGAAGCAAGAATAAAGGACGCGTAGGAAGCGGCGTCCGCCGAGCCCGGCGCGACCCTGACCGCCTTTCGGATGCGATCCACCGCATGGTCGTACTGCTTTTCCAAAAGAAGTACGAAGCTCGACGTGATGTTGGCGTCCGCGTTCTCCGGATCGAGTTCGAGCGCGCGCTCGGCGTAGCGCCGGGCCTTATCGAGCGCCGTCTGCCGGTCATCCCACCAGCAAAAACGCGCGTCGGCCACGTGCTGAAGACCGATCATGGCGTTCAGCGAGGCCGAATCTGGATCGAGCGCGAGCGCACGCTGCCAGCACGCGAGGGCGGGGCCGAAACTCTCCTTCGAAGTCTCCTGGCGATAATAGGAGAGGCCCTTCACCCAGTGGCTCCATGCCTCCACATTGTGGGTTGTCGTGTAGCGCAGCCGGGCCTGCTCGCCCTCGGTCAGCCTGACCTGCATCTCTGTCGCCACGAACAGCGTGATTTCGTCCTGCACGGCGAAAATGTCGTCGATGGCGCGGTCATAGCGTTCGGCCCACACATGCGAGCCGCTCACGGCATCGATCAACTGCGCGGTGATGCGTACGCGGTTCGCGCTCCTGCGGACGCTTCCTTCCAGGATATAGCGCACACCGAGCTGCCTCGCCGCTTCGCGGACATCGACCGCGCGGCCCTTGAAGACGAAGCTGGAGTTGCGCGCGATGACGCGCAGGCCCGCGAGCTTCGAAAGCGACGTGATGATGTCATCGACCAGCCCGTCGGCGAAAAAATCCTGCTCGGCGTCGCCCGACATGTTGGTGAAGGGCAGCACGGCGATCGAGGGAGTCGCGTCGGAGACAGGAAAGACGTCCTTCGGCGCGCTTGCCGGCGCCTGGCTGGTCCATCGCCATGCGCGGACGGGCGTCTCGATGTTTTTCAGCGTCAGCTCGCCGGCATCGCTGAAGGCGATGTGCGTCTTGCCCCTCACCTGCGCGTAGATGGACTCCGAAACGAGAATGCCGCCCTTCGGCGCCAGTCCCTCCAGGCGGGCGGCGATGTTGACGCCGTCGCCCAGAATGTCGTCGCCCTCGATGACGATGTCGCCGAGATTGAGGCCGATGCGAAACTCGATGGGTTTCGCGGCCGGCTGGACGAGATTGCGGCTCGCCATCGCCTCCTGAATAGTGACGGCGCATTCGATCGCGTCGACCGCGCTCGCGAACTCCACCAGTGCCCCGTCGCCCATTACCTTGACGACGCGGCCGCGATAGGTGGCCACGGCAGGATTGAATTGCTCGGCCCAGATCGACTTCACGGCGGCGAGCGTCCCCGCCTCGTCGGCGCCGATCAGCCGCGAATAGCCGGCGATGTCGGCTGCGAGGATCGCGGCGAGGCGGCGTTGCGCGCGGGATTCGGCCATCCATCAGTCGCGCGAAGCGAGCTTCGCGTCCTCAGCTATCCACCTTCAGCGCCGCGATGAAGGCTTCCTGCGGGATGTCGACCTTGCCGTACTGGCGCATCCGCTTCTTGCCCTTCTTCTGTTTCTCCAAAAGCTTGCGCTTGCGCGTCGCGTCGCCGCCGTAGCACTTCGCGGTCACGTCCTTCCTGAGCGCGCGGATCGTCTCGCGCGCGATGATCTTGCCGCCGATCGCCGCCTGGATCGGGATCTGGAACATGTGCGGCGAGATCAGCTCTTTCAGCTTCTCGCACATGGCGCGGCCGCGGCTTTCCGCGCGCGCGCGATGCACGAGCATGGCGAGGGCGTCCACCGGCTCCTCGTTCACGAGGATCGACAGCCGCACGAGGTCGGCGGGCCGCCGGTCGGTGATCTGGTAGTCGAACGACGCATAGCCGCGCGAGACGGATTTGAGCCGGTCGTAGAAATCAAACACGACCTCGTTCAGCGGCAACTCGTATGTGACCATGGCGCGCGCGCCGACATAGGTCAGCTCGATCTGCCGGCCGCGGCGGTCTTCGCACAGCTTCAGGATCGCGCCGAGATATTCGTCCGGCGAGATGATCGTCGCCTTGATCCAGGGCTCGCGGATTTCCTTGATGCGCGTCACTTCCGGCATGTCCACCGGATTGTGGATTTCGATGGTCTCCCCGCTCGTCAGCTCGATCTCGTAGATGACCGAGGGCGCGGTCGCGATCAACTCGATGTTGAACTCGCGCTCGAGCCGCTCCTCGATGATTTCGAGATGCAGCAGCCCGAGAAAGCCGCAGCGGAAGCCGAAGCCGAGCGCGGCCGACGTCTCCATCTCGAACGAAAAGCTTGCGTCGTTGAGCCGGAGCTTCGCCATCGCGGCGCGTAGCTGCTCGAACTGCGCGGCATCGACCGGAAAGAGTCCGCAGAAGACCACCGGCTGCGCCGGACGGAACCCCGGCAGCATTTCCGCCGTCGGCTTCCGGTCGTCGGTGATCGTGTCGCCGACGCGCGTGTCCGCGACTTCCTTGATGGAGGCGGTGATGAATCCGATCTCGCCCGGGCCGAGCTCATCGACCTCGACCTTCTTCGGCGTGATGACGCCGACGCGCTCCACGTCATAGGCGGCCTTCGTGCCCATCATGCGGATGCGCTGGCCCTTCTTCAGCGTGCCGTCGATGATGCGCACCAGCACGACGACGCCCAGGTAAGCGTCGTACCAGGAGTCGACGAGGAGCGCCTTGAGGGTCGCGTCCTTGTCGCCTTTGGGCGCGGGGAGGCGGGTGACGATCGCCTCCAGCACTTCCTCGATGTTGAGGCCGGTCTTGGCCGAGATGCCGATAGCGTTCGAGGCGTCGAGGCCGATCACTTCCTCGATCTGCGCCTTCACTTTTTCCGGCTCGGCCGCCGGCAGGTCGATCTTGTTCAGGACCGGCACGATCTCGTGGTTGTTGTCGAGCGCCTGATAGACGTTGGCGAGCGTCTGCGCCTCGACACCTTGCGTCGCGTCGACGACCAGGATCGAGCCCTCGCAGGCAGCGAGCG
>JAICQA010000148.1 GCA_025929595.1 Xanthobacteraceae bacterium | reverse complement strand
TGGTCGCGGTCGAGATCGTTCTCGGCCTTGCGGAAATACTTGACGACGTCGCTCCAACCCCAGCCTTGGGCACCCGCGTCGGCCCAGCGATCGTAGTCAGCCGGCATCCCGCGCAGGGCGACGAGACCCATGACGCTTGAGCCCCCGCCCATGACGCGCGCCTGCGGAAACGGATGCCGGTTGCCGTTGGGGAAGCGCACGGCCTCGAGCTTCGGCCAAAAATACGCTGGGTTCAGTGCGGAGGTCGGGAATGTGTCGGTGATGTCGGCGGGCGTCGAACCCGGCGGCGTATCCGGACCCGCTTCAATCAGCAGCACATTGGTCGCGGGGTCTTCCGACAGCCGAGCGGCGAGCGTTGCGCCGGCGCTTCCTCCACCGACGATCAGGAAATCCGGATTGTTCATGATTGCAGTACCCCGGCGATGCGAATTCTAATCTACGCCCGCACGCGCGGCGGAACAAACGTCTGCAGTGCCGGATGGAGAACCGCTGCCCAACCATTTGCAGTTGCGGCGCGGAAGGGATAGGCCGCGAAAGTGAAGTGAACCGGCTCCGTTGACAAGGTTCCGGCACGCGGTTCAGTTGCTGCCGATGGCACGCGCATCCGACTGGAGACCTCGCGTCGAGGACGACGCCCTCGTGCGCGGGGCGGCGCGCTTCGCGGACGATGCGCCCGCGCCCGGACAGGCGATCGGCTATTTTATCCGCTCGCCACATGCTTTCGCCAACATCCGCTCGATCACGCTCGACGCGGCGCTGGCCGCGCCGGGCGTCGTCGGGATTCTTACGGCCGCGGACATGCAGGCGGCAGGCGTCACCGACATTGCAATGGTCCTGCCGGTCAAGGACCGCTTCGGCAAGATGGGACGGATCCCCGTGCGGCCCCCGCTCGCGAACGGGCGCGTTCTGCATGTGGGTCAACCCATCGCGCTCGTCGTCGCAGATACGATCGCGACCGCGCAGGACGCGGCTGAGCTTGTCGAAATCGACTACGAGGAATTGCAGGCGGTCACCGATCCACGGGACGCGTTGAAATCCGGCGCGCCGCAGCTTTGGCCGGAGGCGCCCGGCAACATTGCTGTCGACTGGGCCGGCCCGGAGCCGGAAGGGGCGGAGCGGCTTGCGGGCGTCGGCCGGATATTTGCTGGCGCGCATAAGGTCGCGAAGGTCGAGATCGTTAATCAACGTATCTGCGGCGCGCCGATTGAGCCGCGCGGCGCGACGGCGAGCTACGACGAAGCCGCTCGCCGCTACACGCTGCGCAGCAGCACGCAGGGCGTGGGTGCGATCCGCGACGGCCTCATGAAGATCATGGGACTCAATGCGACGCAGGTGCGCGTCGTCGCCGACGACGTCGGCGGCGCGTTCGGAATCAAGACGCCAGTCTATGCCGAGTATCCCGCACTGCTCGTGGCAGCAAGGAAGTGCGGCCGTCCGGTGCACTGGATGGCATCGCGCGCGGAATCCTTCATGAGCGACAACCAGGCGCGCGACGCCTTCTCCGAAGCGGAGCTTGCGCTCGACCCGGAGGGCCGCTTCCTCGCGCTGCGGGTGCGTCATCTCGTCGGCATGGGCGCGTTTCTCGCGACCGTCGGGCCGCAGGTCGCCGTCGCGAATTTCACGCGCTGCCTGCCGGGCATGTATGCGATCCCGCACATCGCGCTGGAAGTCCGCTGCGTGTTCGCGAACACGGTGCCGACAGGTCCTTACCGCGGTGCGGGGCGGCCGGAGGCGAACTATCTCCTGGAGCGGCTCGTGGAGGAGGCGGCGCGCGTCACCGGCATCGACCGCGTCGAGTTGCGGCGCAGAAACCTGATCCCGTCATCGGCGATGCCCTACAAGACCGCGGTCGGGAATACTTACGATTCCGGCGACTTCGAGCCGATCCTCGACCGCGCGCTTGAGCTTTCGGATCACGCCAATTTTTCGAAGCGTAGCGCCGAGGCAAAACGGCGCGGAAAACTACGCGGCATGGGCATTTCCTGTTTCCTCGAGCATTCGGGCGCGATGCCGCTGGAAGGCGTTGGCTTCGTTTTTCGCGACGACGACATTCTCGAATTCCGCCTGAACGTTCACTCGACCGGGCAAAGTCATGCGAGCGTGTTCGGGCGGCTGATCGCGGGGCGGCTCGGCATCCGGCCCGAGGAAGTCGTGCACCGCCATGGCGATTCCGACTTCGCTGTGCCGGGCTATGCGTCGGTGGGCTCTCGCAGCGCGATGGTTGCGGGCCATGCCATCGCCAAAGGTATCGAGACGGTGATCGCGAAGGGGAAGACGGTCGCGGCGCGGATGCTCGACGCGGATGAATCGTCGATCGATTTCCGCAACGGCGCATTCGAGGTTGCCAACACGAACCGCCGTGTTTCTCTGTTTGAGCTTGCGCGTAAAGCGCGCGAGATGGCGGCTCGCGGCGAGATCGCGGAGGGTCTTGACACGATCGCGAAGGCCGAGACGCCGCAGACCTTCCCGAACGGCTGCCATATCGCCGAGGTCGAGATCGATCCGGAGAGCGGCAAGGTTGCGGTCTTGGCCTATACGGCGGTGGACGACTGCGGGACCGTGCTCGACCACACGGTGGTGGAGGCGCAGGTGCAGGGCGGCGTGGTGCAGGGGCTCGGGCAGGCGCTGTTCGAGCAGACGGTCTATGACCGCGAGACCGGCCAGCTTCTGACCGCGTCGTTCATGGATTACGCGATGCCGCGCGCGGACGACGCGCCCGATATCGTCGGCGACCACCATCCGGTCGCCGCGCGCACCAATCCGCTTGGCACCAAGGGCGTGGGCGAAGCGGGGACGACCGCCTCGCTTGCTGCCATCATGAACGCGATTGCCGACGCCATTCCCGGCCCCGCCGGCGCGACGATGGACATGCCGGCGACGCCGGAGAAGGTCTGGCGCGCGTGCCGCGAGGCGGGGCTGACCCGCTAACCGCCGCGCGCGTCAAGCTGCTCCGCCATCCAGTCGGCGGTCTGAACGCGCCACTTATAGGCGCGGTTGTTGGCGACGTGGTTGCCGTCCTCGAGCAGCAGGAACTCGACCGGTCCCTTGGCTTCCTGTGCGAGACGCTCGGCATTCTTCCACGGGATCACGCGGTCGAGCTTGGCGCCGAGCACAAACAGTGGGCACTCGATCTTTTCGGCGGTGCCTTTGAGCGAGAGCGTGGCGGCGTGACGTTTTGCGTCTTCCATACCGGCAAGATGACTGCGCACACGGAATGCATCGCGCGTGAGCTCCGGCAGGCTTTCCCAGGCGTCACCCCAGTCGAATGGACCGCACAATGCGATGCACGCTTTGATGCGTTTCTCGAACGCGGCTGAGCGCGGTGCGTAGTAGCCGCCGAGGCTGACGCCCCAGAGTCCGATACGCGCGGCGTCGAGGTCGCCACGCCGCTCGACCGCGTCGATGACTGCTTTCACGGCGACCTCATAGTCGCCGCGGATCGCGAAATCGTATTCGCCCTCACCCTGACCCGGTCCGTCGAAGCAGAGCGTCGCGATGCCGCGCGCGAGGAACGGCTGCTCATAAGCTTCGGTTTCCTCCTTTGCCGAGTCGAGGCCGCAGCACATGATCATCACCGGCGGCTTCCCGACCCCCGCCGGTTTGCGCAGGATTCCGTAAAGTTTCCCGTTCTCGTAGGGGATTTCGACGCGCTCACCGGCGGGCCGCATGTGCGGCAGCGCGTCGGTCTTGCACGCGATTGCTTTCATGTGCGCGGCCCGCATCTGCGGGATGTTGTGCACGAACAGGAACTTGCCGAAATGGTAGTAGACCGCGGCGCGGTTGAGGTGCTCGCCCGCGCTGAGAAACTTCTTCTTTGCCAGCGCCTCGCGTCCCATCTGCTCGTGCAGGGCGGCGCGGTCGGACCATGCGCGGCACCAGTCGTCCCAGCTTGCGATGGACGCCGTGACCTCCTCGAAATCGGTCAGCGCCACGCCGTTCGCGACGAAGCGCGGCCCCCAGTGGGCGTTGGCGGACCGGACGCGGGAGTCCTGCGTGGACGGGTCGACGCGCTGTGGCTGATTCACTTGCGGCTCCGGAGTTTCAGTCGCGCGCTTCGTCGCGCCGGTACCAAGGGAGGAGCTTCTTCGTTCCCTTGGACAGCAACAGCTCGAGCAGCACGCCCGAGATGGCGAGCATGGCGACCGCCACGAACGCTTCGCTGTGTTTGAACGTGCGCGTGTTGTAGAGAATATAAAAGCCGAGGCCAGGAATCGATGCGTAGAACTCCGCGATCACCGCGCCGATCAGCGCACGCCCCGCGGCGAGCTTCAATCCCGCGAGCAGATAGGGCACGGACGACGGCAGCACGACGTCGAAGAGCCGCGACCAGCCCGAGCCGCGAAACGAGCGCGACACCTCGGTATATTCCGGCGGAACGGCGCGCGCGCCGTCCGACACATTGATGATGATCGCGAACACCGCGGCGAACACGACCGTCGCAAGCCGCGCCTGTCCCGTGTAGCCGAAATAGATCGTGAGCAGCGGCAGGATCGCCACCATCGGCATGGCGAAAAGCCCACTGACATAGAGTTGCAGGAATCGCTCCATCACCGGTACGCGCCCGATGGCGAGACCGATCGTGGTTCCGAGCACGATCGCGATCGCAAGTCCTTGCAGGACCGCGCCGAGCGTCGCGCCCGCCGCGTGCCACAGCGCCGGATCGGCGAGCGTGGCCGGCATCACCGCTATGATGCGCGAGGGCCGGGCGACGAAAGCGGGCGCCCAGAGTCGCACCGACACTTCCCAGACGAGAAAGATTGCCACCCCGGCCGCGATGCGCGCGGCGGCGTCCGCGCCGATCCAGGCGCGCCAGCCGCGGGCGCGGGCAGGAGCGAGGGAAAGCTCGGGCGCGCTCATCGGTTCAGCCCCCGCCATGCGGCGAAGCGGTTCTCGAGTATGCGCCCGATGCTCATCAGCAGGACGCCGAGGATGGTGATGATCAGGATCGAGCCGTAGAGCGCCGGCACGTTGAAGTCGCGCTCGCTCTGCATGATGAGAAGGCCGATGCCGGTGCCGGAGAGGAAGAACTCGCCGGCGATGAGCCCCACGAGGCCGCGCCCGATGCCCTGCCGCACGCCGGTCATGGCATAGGGAAGCGTGTAGGGGATCAGCACGTCGCGCCACACGCCCCATTCGCCGGAGCGGAACGAACGCGCCACCTCAAGCATCTCCGGCTTCAGGCTGCGCGCGCCTTCGATGGTGTTGTAGAGGATCGAGAAGAACGCGAACAGGAAGACCACGAGCGCTTTGGGCGCGAAGCCGAAGCCCATCATCGACATGATGAAGGGAATGAGCGCCACCATCGGAGTCGCATAGACCACCATGATGTAGCTTTCGAGCCCCACGCGCAGGAGCCGCACCCGTGCGAGCAGCAGGCCGACGCCGATGCCGAAAACGATCGCCGCGCCCAGGCCCGTGAAGAAGACGAGCAGCGAGCTGCTGAGCACGCGGAACAGCGTGCCTGTTATGATGAAATCGTAGATCGCGCCCATCGTCGCCGTGAAGGACGCGAGGAAGGCCGGATTGGTCTGGCTTGCGACCGCTTGCCAGAGCAACGCTCCGGCCGCGAGGGCGACGATATAGGTCGCGTATCGCGATAGGCGCGGATGGTCTCTCGGCATGGGCGTTGGGCTCTTGTTGGACCGCGCCCCGCCGTGACGGACGGCGGGGCGTCTTTGCGTCTCGCGCCTACTTCACTAGCTTCAGAGCTTCCTCATAGATCGAAAGATCGACGACCTTGTCATAGGGAACGGGATCGCCCTTGATGTTGCCGACCTTCTTCTGCGTGGCGATGATCGAGTCGACGTTTTCCTTGTTCAGACCGTGCTCGCGCGGCCAGAACTCCATCTTCACATATTGCTCGATCGCCCACTTGGCGTCGGAGGCGCTGCGGCTCGTCGGCGCCGCGGCCTTCGCCACGGCATCGGCATTCTTCGGATCGCGGATGAAGCGCTCCGCTTCGATATAGGCCGCGACGATCTTTACGAGATCGGCCCGCTTCTCCTTGATCGTCTTGTTGGTCGCGACGAGCGCGAGATAGTGGTTGACCTTCTGCACGTCGTTGATGTCGACGATGGAGACCACCTTCTTCTTCGACTCGCGCTCGATGATCGGCACGTCGTCGATGTGCAGCACGCCGAGCGGAATCTGCCCCGAGATCATCGCCGTCAGCACGTTGGCGCTCAGCGGCACCTGCTGCGTATCTTCGGCCTTCAGGTTGCACTTGCGCAGCATGACGTTCAGCGCGATCGAGCGTGCGCCGCCGAGGCTGTCCACGCCGACGGGCTTGCCCTTGATGTCCTCGCACTTGGCGATGCTGCCGTCGAGCGAGCCGATCAGCCAGTCGGGCTTCGCGTAGCCGTAGATCATCGCCAGCCCGGCGTCGGGATTGTTCGACACCATGGTGACGACGAGCGGCGAGGGCGACATCGAAAGCTGGATGTTGCCCGAAGCGACGCCGCGGGCCGCGGCGGCGCCGGAGTCGAACGCCCGCAAGGTGACGTTCACGCCGTGCTTCTTGAAGAAGCCCTGCTGCTCGGCGACGTAAGCCTGCGTGTTGACGAAGACCGGCGGAATACCGGGCAGGCCATTGGTGTAGCTGTCCTGGGCCGCGGCGTTGCCGGCAAGGCCGCCGGCGAGGATCAGCCCCGCAACAATTTGTCGTTTCATGTTCTTTCTCCCAGTGTGGAGCCGTTTTCGGCTCTGTTCCATTCGGGCGCGGCCTACCGCTGCAACTGTAGTTCGGCGGCGCGCGCTTCATCCATCAAAGTCGTCCAGACGTGCTCGCGCAGCGTGGCGAAGCGCGGCAGGGTGAGCGTTTCG
>JAICQA010000427.1 GCA_025929595.1 Xanthobacteraceae bacterium | reverse complement strand
CAGCGTCAGCCGCTCGCTGAGCTCGCGGGACGCTGCGGCCCGGTGATGACGGGAAATATCATTGGTCCGTCCCGCCCCCTCCGCTATCTTCGTCGCGGACGACAGGGCGAGGGCGCATGATCTTTGGAAAGATTCTCGATTTTTTCGGCCAGCGCCTTGCCGATTATCTGACGCGCCCGATCCCCGGCTTCCGGCCGGCCAGCACGACGGAGTTCGACAAGCTGCGCCGCGCCATGCACACCGGCGACGTGCTGCTGGTCGAAGGCGACACGCGCGTCGCGACCGCGATCAAGTATCTGACGCAATCGACCTGGTCGCATTCCGCGCTTTATGTCGGGCCGATCGCGGGCCGCAGCGAGCCCGACGGCGAGCCGCATGTTCTGGTGGAAGCGCTGGTCGAGGAAGGCGTCATCTCCGTGCCGCTCTCGAAATACAAGGACTTCCATACGCGCATCTGCCGCCCGATCGGACTGTCCGAGGACGACCGCCGCACGGTCGCGAACTTCACCGTCGAACGCATCGGCTACCAGTACGACGTGAAGAACATCGTCGATCTCGCGCGCTACCTGCTGCCCACCCCGCCGGTGCCGTCGCGCTTCCGCCGCCGCTTGATCGCGCTCGGATCGGGCGAGCCGACGCGCGCCATCTGCTCGACGCTGATCGCGCTGGCCTTTCAGTCGGTGCGCTATCCGATCCTGCCGCGCGTCGACCACGTGCATGATCCCGACTCTCCGGTGCAGGACCCCGAGGCGCAGAAGGAAATCCTGCGCATCCGGCATCATTCGCTGTTCGCGCCGCGCGACTTCGACATCTCGCCCTATTTCTCGATCGTGAAGCCGACGATCGAAGCCGGCTTCGACTATCACCAGGTTACGTGGGCGAGGCCGGAGGACGAGGCGGCCTGAGTCCTGGCCGCGCGCATCGCCTCGGCGAACACACGCAGTCCCATCACGCAGTCGTCGAGCGCGCGGTGCGTCTGGCGTTCCTGAATGCCGAAATGCTCCGCCACCATCTTGAGCTTGTAGCTTGAGAGCCCAGGCACGCGGGCGCGGGTGACCGCCAGCGCACAGACCGGCGTGTTCTTGAGCCTGATTTTCTGACGCGCGGCCTCGGCGCGCAGGAAGCCCATATCGAAGCTCGCGTTATAGGCGACGAGCGGCAGATCGCCGACGAATTCGCAGAAGCGCGGAAAAACGCTCTCGATCCGCTCGCCGCGAGCGAGCATCGTGTTCGTGATGCCGGTGAGCTTCGTAATAAAGTAGGGCAGCGGCTGGCTGATGCGGACGAGCGCCTGAAACGACCCCGCGATCACGCTCTCCTCGCCGACGCGCAGGGCCGCCATTTCAATGATCTTGCAGCCGCGCGGGGACAGGCCGGTCGTCTCAAGATCGAAGAAGACGAATTTCGCGCCGTCTTCCGCAGCTTGCGCCGGCTCGTTCGTCTTGCGCGCGGACGCCAGCATCCCGAATCACCCCGCCAAGATGAATAGCCGTTTATCTGGCGGCCATGAAGCCGCCGTGGCCAAGCCCACATGGCGTCCGGCTCGCATGAAAATAGGAACCAATGCGCATAGCGCGCGTTCGAGATCATCATGCAAATGACGGCGACTATGCGCGTCGCAGCATTTTTGCTCGCGACAATGATTCTTCTGGTGCCGGCCGTCTGGAACGGCTTCCCGCTGCTGTTCTATGACACGGGCGCCTACCTTGGCCGCTACTTCTTCGACGTCCTCTCGCCGGGGCGATCGGCCGTCTATGGATTATTTCTCGGCGCTGCCCGCTGGCCCGATTTCTGGCCGGTCGTATTCATCCAATCGGCCGTTGCCGTCTGGGTCGTTTCGCTCTTTCTGCGCGCCCACGATCTGGGCAACCGCCCGGGTCTCCTGGTCGGCCTGATTGCGTTCTTCACAGCCGCGACCAGCCTGCCCTGGCTCACCGGCCAGTTGATGCCGGATTTCCTCGCCGGCCTCGCGGCGGTCGCGGTCTATCTG
>JAICQA010000282.1 GCA_025929595.1 Xanthobacteraceae bacterium | reverse complement strand
CGAGCTGCGCGCCTCCGGCCTGAACGTGATGATGTCGATGAAAGAGCAGGGAAAACCTGTCTCTTTCGTCGAGGACTGCGCGGTGCCGCTCGAGCATCTGGCGGACTACACCACCCGTCTGACCGAAATTTTCAAGAAGCACGGCACGCGCGGCACCTGGTACGCCCACGCCTCCGTCGGCTGCCTGCATGTGCGCCCGGTCCTCAATCTTCGCCTGGAAAAAGACGCACGCGCCATGCGCGCCATCGCCGAGGAAGCCTTTGAGATCGTGCGCGAGTACAAGGGCTCGCATTCCGGCGAGCACGGTGATGGCCTCGTGCGCTCCGAATTCCACGAGCCGATGTTCGGCCGCCGCCTTGTGCGTGCCTTTGAAGAAGTGAAGGACCGCTTCGACCCCGAACACCTGTTCAATCCCGGCAAGATCGTGCGCGCACCGAAATTCGACGACCGCGCGAATTTCCGTTACGGCCCCGACTATCACGGCGAAGAATTCACTCCGGTGCTCGACTGGAGCGAATATGCCGGTGCCGCGCAGGGTTTTCAGGGCGCCGTCGAGATGTGCAACAACAACGGCGCCTGCCGCAATCTGGCGGGCAACGTCATGTGCCCATCCTATCGCGTGACCATGAATGAGCGCGACGTGACGCGCGGACGCGCGAACACGCTGCGCCTCGCCATCACCGGCCAGCTCGGCCCGCAGGCCTTCACCTCCGACGAGATGGCGGAGACATTGAAGCTCTGCGTCTCCTGCAAGGCCTGCCGTCGCGAATGCCCGACCGGCGTAGACATGGCGCGCATGAAGATCGAGGTGCAGAAGGCGCGTGCGGAGAAATACGGCCACACCCTGCGCGATGTGCTCGTCGGCTGGCTGCCGCGCTACGCGCCTTTCGTGGTGCGTGCGCCGTGGCTCGTGAATCTGCGCGACACGCTGCCGGGTGCGGCGAAGCTCTCGGAATGGATCGCGGGCTTCAGTGCACAGAGGAAGCTGCCAAGGTGGCGTTCTGATTATTTCAGAGACCCAGTCTCTCCCTCATGCGCGTCCCCGGACTTGATCCGGGGATTGACCCGCGCATCCAGTCCGTTGGCGGCCGCGACTGTTGCCCTGGATGGCCGGGTCAAGCCCGGCCATGAGGGAGAATTGGTGGAGGGAGAGAAGGAAGTCGTCCTCTTCGCCGACACTTTCAACCGCTATTTCGAGCGCGAGAATCTCGATGCCGCGCTGATCGTGTTGCGGGCCGCCGGCTATCGCGTGCATTTCGCGACACCCGCCCACGGCCGCCCGCTCTGCTGCGGCCGTACGTTTCTCGCGATCGGACGCGCCGACAAGGCGCGCGAGGAAGCCGAGCGTACGGTCGCGGCGCTCGCCCCGTTCATCGCGCGCGGGGTGCCGGTCGTCGGGCTTGAACCGAGCTGCATCTTCGGCTTTCGCGACGAAATACCCGCACTCCTGAAAAGCGACGCCGCGCAACAGCTCTCCCGGCACAGCCTGCTGCTCGAAGAATTCCTCGCTCGCGAATCCGCCGCCGGCCGCCTCAACCTCGCGCTCAAGCCCGCGGCCCAGAAGGCGCTCCTGCATGGCCACTGCCATCAGAAATCCTTCGGCGCGATGAGCCCGGTTCAGCAGGCGCTGAAGCTCGTCCCGGGCCTGGAAGTGGAAACCGTGGAGTCGAGCTGCTGCGGCATGGCCGGTAGCTTCGGCTATCAGGCGGAAACGCTCGATGTGTCGCTCGCCATGGGCGAGCTCACGCTCATGCCGGCCGTACGCAAGGCCGCGCCCGGTACCATCGTGGTCGCCGACGGCACCTCGTGCCGCGAGCAGATTTCACACGGCGCCGGACGCGAGGCGATCCACGTCGCGCGCGTGCTGGCGATGCATCTTCAGAATTAACCCGCTCATTCCCGCGTAGGCGGGAATCCAGCGCTGAGTCGTAGTTATCGGTAGAAAAACTCGATCAGCACCAGCGAGAACCACGGCACATAGGTGCAAAGCAATAGTACCGTGAGAAGCACCCCGATAAAGCCAAAGTTCGACTTCGTGGTTTCCCAGATGTCGGTCTTGGCGATCGAGCACGCTGCGATCAGGACCGAGGCGACGGGCGGCGTCTGCTGGCCGATCGCGAGATTGAGCGTCAGCACCAGCCCGAAGTGGATCGGGTCGATCCCCACTTGCGTCACCAGCGGCATCACGATCGGCACGGTCAGGATGATGGCCGCCGCCGAGTGCAGGAACATGCCGATGATCAGGAAGAAGATATTGAGGATCAGCAGGATCGCATACTGGTTGGTGGTGAGCGAGATCAGGCTGCGCGCAAGATCCTGCGGCAACTGGCTCTCAGTGAGATAAACGCCGATCAGCGCCGAGGCGGCGACGAGGAGCATGACCACCGCCGTCTGGATCGCAGAGTCGACACAGGCTCGGTAGAGCGAGTCCCAGCTCAGGTCGCGATAGATCACGGCCGCGATGAAGAGCGCCGCCAGCACGGCGATCGCCGCACCTTCAGTCGCCGTGACGAAGCCGCCGAAAATGCCGCCGAGGATGATCACCGGCAGGAACAGAGCCCAGAACGCTTCCTTGAAGGCGCGGCCGAGACGCCCAAGTTGGAAAGTCTGCTCGACCGGGAAATTGTACTTGCGGGCGTAGTAGTAGGAGAGCCCCATGAGTCCGAGGCCGCCGACGATGCCGGGTAGGATTCCGGCGATGAACATCTGCACCACCGATACTTCTGCCATCGCCGCGTAGAGGATCATCGGGATCGACGGCGGGATGATGATCGCGAGCGATGCGGCCGACGATGTGAGGGCCGCGGCGAACTCCGGCTTGTAGCCGCGCTTCTTCATCGCGGGAATGAGGATTGAGCCAAGCGCCGCGACGTCCGCGACCGCCGAGCCGGAAATCTCGGCGAAGAACATCGACGCGCCGACATTCACCATCGCGAGGCCGCCGCGGATGAAGCCGAGCAGCGCCGTCGCTAGGTCGATCAGCCGCCGCGAGATCGAGGAGAAATTCATGATCCCGCCGGCGAATATGAACAGCGGGATGGCCAGCAGCGGGAAATTCGTCGCGCCATCGAACATCACGAGCGCGACGTTCGGCAGCATATAGGCGCCCTGCGTGATCCAGATCGCCGCGACGGCGACCACCGCAAGCGAAACGGCGATCGGCACGTTCAGAAAGACGAGCGTCGCCATGAACAGCAGCATGATTCCGATCGTGGCGGTCATCGGGAAATCTCCTTGCCCGTTACCGGATCGATTCCGACCGATTCCAGCGCTTCCTTGATCTCATGGTCGACCAGCGGGCCACGCCGCGCCTCGGCCAGCAACTTCGGAAGTCGCAGCAACTCCGCAATCACGAACATCACCGACGCGATCGGAATCGCCGACATGACCAGCGCCTGTGAGATTTCCGGCAGCGAGACCAGCGTGATACCGGCAATGATCGGCAAGAGTTGTGTTCCGACCCACGCCATCAGCAAAAAGAAGAAAATCGTAACGCCCGAAGAGAACAGCGTCGCCGCCACCCGCAGTCCAGGCGGGAACGAATTGACGAGGCCGGGAAACCCAAGATGCGCCCCGCGCATGGCAGCCAGCGCGCTCGCGAAGTAGGTGAGCCACGCGAGCGAAATCGCCGCCACCTCGTCGTACCAGACGAGCGATTGTCCCGCCCATCGATAGGTGAAGCCAAGCGTCACGATGCCGGTCACGGCGACGATCAGCGCCGCGGCGATCACCTCGAGCAGGCGATCGTAAAAGCGTCGAAAGGATTCCATCAGAGCCAGCCCCAAGCGAAACGAAGGCGCAAAAGTGGCCGGCCCGGCGGGGCCCCGCACCACCACACCCCGAAAAAAAGAGCCCATTGGGAGGCTGAGCGAAAT
>JAICQA010000283.1 GCA_025929595.1 Xanthobacteraceae bacterium | reverse complement strand
CGGCGAGCGCGCGCTGCAAGCCCGCGAGTGCGCCGTCGAGCGCGTCGATCTTGTCGCGGACATAGAGCCGCAGGTCGGTCACGACCTGATCGTTGCGCGAACGCGCCGTGTGCAGCCGTCCCGCGGCGGGACCGATCAACTCTTTGAGCCGCGCCTCAACATGGGTGTGAATGTCCTCAAGGGCGGACGTGAACTTGAACGTGCCGCGCTCGATCTCTGACAGGATCGTGTCTAGACCCTGGGCGATCTTCTTTGCATCTTTCGCCGCGATGATGCCCTGCCTGGCGAGCATCTGCGCATGGGCCTTGGACCCGGCAATGTCCTGTGCGTAAAGATGCCGGTCGAAATCGATCGAGGCGTTGATCGCCTGCAAGACCGCGTCGGGCTCCTGCTCGAACCGGCCGCCCCACATCCGCTTGTTCATGTCTCAACCCCGGGACCGATGGCCGTAGGACCGACTGTTCGATGAGCGCGCCGCAACCACCCGCTTCGCCCGGCCGCAAAGGCCGAAAGAAGACCCTTCTGACCGTGCTCGCGGCGGCGCTCCTCGGCACGGCCGCCGGGCTCGCGGCGGTATACGGGATCGGCGGGTTCGAGCGCAATGGAGCGGCGAAAGAGGCGGATGCGGCCTGCAAGGACGCGGTCGCGGTGGCGAAAAAGCTCGCGCCGCTGGCGCGGGGGGAGGTGGCCGCTTTTTCCGCGGCCACGACGCCGCGCCGTCTGCCCGAGCTGAAATTTACCAATGCCGAGGGCCGGCCGGTCACGCTCGCCGACTTCCGCGGAAAGGTGACGCTCCTGAACCTGTGGGCGACCTGGTGCGTGCCGTGCCGCAAGGAAATGCCGGCGCTCGACGCGCTCGAAGGCAAGCTCGGCGGCGCCGACTTCGCGGTGCTCGCGATCAATCTCGACACGGGCGACCGGGCGAAGCCCAAGAACTTCCTGAGCGAGATCGGCGTCAAGCATCTTGCCTACTATGAAGATCCGACCACGGACGTGTTTCAGGATCTGAAGCGCTATGGCCGCTCGATCATCGGCCTGCCGGCGACGGTTCTGATCGGACGCGACGGCTGCGAGCTGGGCGTGCTGCCCGGCCCGGCGGAATGGTCGAGCGAGGACGCGCTCAATCTCATTCGTGCGGCGACCGGTTCGAAACCATAAACCCTTCATCGCCGGGTCGCGCTCTGCGCCCCGGAATGACGTGATGACGAAGCAACCCGCTTTACGTCATGATGTCGATGTATTCGCCCATGCCCTGCTGCGCGGCGGCGGCGAGGCGCTGGCCGTTCTGATCGGCGGCGGCGAGCAACTGCTGGACGACGGCCGCATCCATCGCGTTCGCCTGCTTCATCAGCCTGGCGGCGACCGCCATCTGCGCCTGGGCGGTGCGGGCGGCGACAAGGGCGGACGCAAGTGTGGCGGGATCCATGACCCGGAGAGGGTCGGCCCTCCGAGTTAACATTCGGTTGCGCCGCGGAAATCATGGCTCGCATGACGCGAAAGCGGGTGGCGTTCGCCGACGTTGTTTGTCATGGCTCGTCACCGACTCCGGGGAAGGACTCCATGCAAGCCAAGCTCACCATGACGGCCAGCGACTGGCTGCTTCTGATCCTGCTGTCGATCCTGTGGGGCGCGTCCTTCTTCTTCGTGGAGCTGGCGGTCGATGACATTCCGCCCTTTACGCTCGCGCTCGCCCGTTGTGCCATCGCGGCGGCGTTTCTCCTGATCTATGTCCGGGTGAACGGCTTCTCGTTGCCGTCGGACGGCGCGACCTGGCGCGCGCTCGCGGTACTCGCGGCGCTCAACACGCTCTTTCCATTCACGCTGATCTTCTGGGGCCAGACGCACATCACCAGCAGCCTCGCCGCCATTCTGAATGCGACGGCGCCGCTCTTCTCCATCGTGCTCGCGCACTTCGCGACCACGGATGACCGCATGACGCTGCCGCGGGCCTTCGGCGTGGTGATCGGATTCGCCGGCGCCGTGGTGATGATTGGTGTCGATGCGCTGCGCGACATCGGCGTGGATGTGCTGGCGCAGCTCGCCATCGTCGTAGCCGCGTTCTGCTATGCGAGCGCGGGCGTCTTTGGCCGGCGCTTCAAGGCCTATCCGCCTTCGGTGGTCGCGGCCTCGATCATGATGCTCGGGAGCTGCATGTTGCTGCCGCTTTCGCTCGTGGCCGACCGCCCGTGGATGTTGCCGATGCCGTCGGGGACGGCGCTCGCATCCATGTTTGGCCTTGGGCTGATTTCAACCGGGCTCGCATTCCTGATCTATTTCCGCGTGCTGGCGCGGGCGGGCGCCGTGAACTTCCAGCTTGTCGCATTTCTCATTCCGGTGAGCGCGATCCTGCTCGGCGTCGGCCTGCTCAATGAACAACTGGAGTCGCGACATCTTATCGGCATGGCGGCGATCGCAATCGGGCTGGCGATCATCGACGGCCGCCCGCTGGGGGCGCTGAAACGGATGCTCGGGCTTCAGACGAAAGCCGCTTGAGTTTCAGCGGACCAGAAACTCGCGGATATACTGGTTCACGAGCGCGGGCCGCTCGTGCACGACCCAGTGGCTTGCGTCGGGCACGCGGCGCACGGTGAGGTCGCGTACATAATCGTCGAGCCCTTCGAGATTGCCGGTAAGCAGCGCCTTGTCGCGCTCGCCCCAGATCACGAGCGTCGGCACCGTCACCTTGAGACGGTCGAAATCCATGCGGGAGAGGTCGAGCGAGCCGCCGGGCAGCGGTGGCTCGAGGCGGGCGGCGCGGTAGTAGTTCAGGCCGCCGAGCACCGCGCCGGGCTGCGCCCAGGCTTCGCGATAGAGCTTGCGGGCTTCTTCATCGAGGAAGTTTTTGCCGTTGCCGATGCCGAAGGCGAATTTTTCGAGCATGGCGAAATTGTCGTGACAGAGCTTCGCTTCCGCCTCGGGCGTGCGGAAGAAGCGCATGTACTGGCTTGCTTCCTGCTGCGCGCGGTTGTTCGCGAGCTCGCGCGCGAAGGTCGCCGGGTGCGGCGAGTTGATGATCACGAGCCGGTCGAGCAGCTCCGGATGCGCGATGGCGAGCGCCCAGGCAGCAGCGCCGCCCCAGTCGTGGGCGACAAGCGTGAACTTTTCGCGGCCGAGATGACGGGCGAGCGCAACAAGATCCGACACCAGATGCTTGGTCTGATAGTCGCCGACATCCTGCGGCTTTGACGAGCGGTTATAGCCGCGCATGTCGGGGGCGACGGCGAGATAGTCCTGGCCGAACTCCGCGAGCTGCCTGCGCCACGCGTACCAGAACTCGGGAAAGCCGTGAACGAACAGGATCAGCCGTCCGCTGCCCGCGCAGGCGTAGTGCAGGCGGATGCCGTTCACTTCGGCGAAGCGATGCTCGATCATGCCCGCCACTCTTTCATGCGCGGGCGCGGGCTCAGCGGGTGGGTACCGGCTTCTCGCCGCGGTAGTCGTAGAAGCCGCGCTGCGTCTTGCGGCCGAGCCAGCCGGCCTCGACATATTTCACGAGCAGCGGGCAGGGGCGGTATTTGGAGTCCGCGAGACCCTCATAGAGCACCTGCATCACGGACAGCACCGTATCGAGGCCGATGAAGTCCGCGAGCTCGAGCGGGCCCATGGGATGATGCGCGCCGAGCTTCATCGAGGTGTCGATCGCCTCGACCGAGCCGACGCCTTCATAGAGCGTATAGATCGCCTCGTTGATCATCGGCAGCAGGATGCGGTTGACGATGAACGCCGGGAAATCCTCGGCAACCGCGTATTGCTTGCCGAGCTTCGTGACGAAGTCCTTGGAAAGCTCGAAGGTTTCGTCGCCGGTCGCGATGCCACGCACGCTGGAACAGTCGAGCAGCCGCACGCCCCAGCCAGCG
>JAICQA010000143.1 GCA_025929595.1 Xanthobacteraceae bacterium | reverse complement strand
CCGGCGCGCATCGGGAAGCTCGTCTCGGGAAGGAAGAGCGTCTCGCTGTAGTCGGGGCCTTCGGCCGGTTTCTTCTTGTCGGAGGACATTCAGTCAGACCTTGCGTCTCTTGAGGTCCGCTCATTCCCGCGAAAGCGGGAATCCAGTGGAGCCCGCGCTGGGTCCCCGCTTTCGCGGGGACGAGTGGGAAGAGCGAACCGGCCATGATTAGCAGCCGATATCAGGCCTTACCAGCGGCCGCGTTGTCGCCGGCAAGGAGCGCCCTCGCCTCGGCGCAGTCCACGTCCATCCGGGCCTTGAGGGCCTCAATCGACTCGAATTTGTGCTCGGGGCGAATGAAGCCGACGAACTCGACGGTCAGCGTCTTCCCGTAAAGATCGTCCTGGAAGTCGAACAGCATGGTCTCGAGGAGCGGCGCGCCGTTATCGAACTGCGGGCGGCGGCCGAAGCTCGCCACCGCCGGGTGCGCAGTGCCATTCACATGCGCACGCACGGCGTAGATGCCGTGGCGCAGGCCGTTGTCGGGGTCGAGCGCGATATTGGCGGTGGGAAAGCCGAGCTGCCGCCCGCGCGACGCGCCCCGGATCACCTCGCCCTCGATGAACCAGTTGTGGCCGAGGAGATCGTTGGCGCGCGCGACATCGCCTTCCGCGAGCGCCGCGCGCACCTCGCCGGACGACACGGGCTTCCCACGCCAGGTCACGCGCTCAAGAATCTCGGTCGCAAAGCCCAGACGCTTCCCCTCCTCGCGCAGCATTGCGGGGCTGCCCTTGCGCGCCTTGCCGAAGTGGAAGTTGTCGCCGACGACGACGCCTGAAATCTTCAGGCGGCCGACGAGAGTCTCGCTGATGAAGGCTTCCGCCGTGTGGCCGGCAAGTGCGGCGTCGAAGTTCATCACCACCGCGCCGTCGAGGCCGGTTGAGGCGAACAGCCGGAGCTTGGCGTGTTCGGGCGTCAGCCGGAACGTCGGCGCGTCGGGCAGAAAGAAGCGGCGCGGATGCGGCTCGAAGGTGAGCGCCATCGCGGGGCGTTTCGCAGAGCGGGCGCGGTCGATGGCAAGGCCGATGGCGGCGCGATGCCCGCGATGCAGCCCGTCGAAATTGCCGATGGCAATGAAGGCCCCCGCGAGCGCCTGCGGGACCGGATTGCCGTCACGCAGAATGGAAAACCCGGGCCGGATCGGGGGAGGAACGGTCATTTTGTGCTGAAATTCCGTAAGGGCCGCAAACTGCCGCCACGACCCGCCCCCGTCAAGCAAAGGCCCGCGAACACCCCTTTTCGCGCTGCGGCGGGAGGAATCAAGTCCCTCCAAGCAGTTAACCGGATGGCAAGCGGCCTTGGCTAGGTTTTAGGCGGGGACCGGCGGACGCAGGGCGTCCGTCGGCATTCGGCACAGGGACGCACAGGACGTGCGGGGTGACGGAGCAAGCATGATGGCGGCCGACATTTCGATGCCCATCCTGGTAGTCGACGACTACAAGACGATGGTGCGCATTATCCGGAACCTGCTCAAGCAGCTTGGCTTCCAGCATGTCGACGACGCCGCCGACGGCACCGAGGCGCTTTCGAAGATGCGCCAGAAGAAATACGGCCTCGTGATCTCCGACTGGAACATGGAGCCGATGACCGGCTACGAACTGCTCAAGGAAGTGCGCGGCGACGCGCAGCTTTCGCGCACGCCGTTCATCATGGTGACAGCCGAATCGAAGACGGAGAATGTGGTCGCCGCGAAGAAAGCCGGCGTCGACAACTACATCGTCAAGCCGTTCAACGCGCAGACATTGAAGAGCAAGATCGACGCCGTGTTCGGCGAGTAAGTCGCCGGCTCTCACCAAGCGAGACGACGGATCACAGCGACGGGCATTCCGCCCGCCTCGGCGAACACATGCGCTGCCGCCCGCACGTCGGTGGCGCCGTGGTCGAGATCGAGTTCGGCGGCGTGAATGCCGTCGGCGACAAAGACGCAATCGAACCCCTGCAGGACCGCGCCCCTGAGATCGGTGCGCACGCCGTCGCCGATCGCGAGTACGCGCCTGTTATCCACCGGCATCCCGCGAATTTCCGCCGCGCGGCGAAGCGCGAGATCGTAGATCGGGGCGTGCGGCTTGCCCGCATAGACCGCCTCGCCGCCCAGTTCTTCATAGGCACGCGCCAACGCGCCGGCGCACCATATCAGCCGGTCGCCGCGCTCGACCACGATGTCGGGATTGGCGCAGATGAAAGGCAGCTTGCGGGCGCGGATTTGCGCCAGCATATCTCGATAGTCGTCGGGCGTCTCCACGTCGTCGTTGAAGAAGCCGGTGCAGACGACGATGTCGGCGGAGTCGAAATCGACCAGCGTCAGGTCGAGGCCGTCGTAATTCGGCAGATCGCGCTCCGGGCCGAGGTGGAACACCCTGGCGCCGGGGCGGCGGCGCAGTTCGTCGCGCGCCACGTCGCCGGACGCGACGATGGTGTCGTAACAGTCGCGCGGCACGGAATAGTGCGCGATCTGTTGCTCGATCACGGTGCCGGGCCGCGGCGCGTTGGTGATGAGGATAATCGCTTTCCCGTCCGCCCGCAGACGGCGCAGCGCGTCGACCGCGGCCGGATAGGCCGTGACGCCGTTGTGGATGACGCCCCAGACGTCGCAGAGAAGCACGTCGTAGCGCGGTGCAAGCGGGGCAATACTGGTGAGAAGCGGCGGGGCGGCAGACATCGTTTTCAATTTTGACTCCGCTCATTCCCGCCCTCGGGTCTCGCCTTCGGCTCGCCCGAGGGCAGGCTCCAGCGGAATCCAGGAGCTGGGTCCCCGCTTTCGCGGGGACGAGCGGGCAATTCCGAGGCGGCTGCCTCGCACGTTGCAGCCGTTTTCTCAAGGGCGGGGAAAGATCACGCCGTGCGGGCGACCGGCTGTTCGGCGGGCCGCATGAGCGGCAGTTCGGGGATGCCGAGCGCTTCGGCGCGCACCGGCCGCGGCTGGGCGAAGAGATAACCCTGGCCGAAACGCACATCCATTTCGAGCAGGTCGACCACGATGCTCTCGCTCTCGATGCGGTCGGCGACGAGCTCGATGCCATGGCGGGAGAGGAGATCCGAGAGGTCGGCGGGGTGGATGTGGCCGACGGCGCCGGCTTCCTTGCTCAGCATCAGCTCGGCCGGGACCTTCAGGAAGCGAATGCCACGATCGTGCAGGCCGCGCGGATCGAGGCGGAAATCCTGGATGCGGTCGAGCGAGAAGCGGAAGCCGCGCTCGGACAGCATCGACATGCTGAGCAGCTCGGCCGGCTTGAGCGCGCGGTAGGCGCTCTGCGGCAGTTCCAGCACCAGCGAGGGCGCAAGCGCACGGTTCGCTTCGAGATAGCCGAGAATCTCGGTGAACGAGGCACGGTCGATCAGGGTCTCGGGCGCGATATTGAGAAAGAGGCCGATTTCGCGGTTCTTGGCGGCGAGCCGGCGCACGACCTGCACGCAACCATGCACGAGCTTTTCGTCGATCCTGGGCAGCAGGCCGGCCGCGCGCGCCGCCGGCAGGAAGCGCGCGGCCTCGATGACCGTGCCGTCGGCGAGACGCATCCGGGAGAGCGCCTCGTAGTAGCGGACCTTGCGCTGCGGCAGCGTGACGACGGGCTGGAGATAAAGCTCGATGCGCCCGGCATCGATCGCCTGCTGGACGATGGCGCGGATTTCGTCTTCGGCCTTGCCGGCGAGCGGGCCGTTCGCATGGGCCGGACGCGGCGCGGGCACCGGGGCGTAGGTCGCCGGCTCGCGCGGCATGGCCGGCTGCATAGGCGGCACTTCTTCGTGCGCGGCGGGGCGCGCCGCGTGCATTGCTTCGTGCGTGGCGACGGACTGCGCAACGTCTTCGACGAGTTCCGCGAGCGACGCGATCTCGCGCGCGAGCGGGTCGAGTTCCGACTTCAGGTCGGGCAGCGGAACTTTTTCGAGCGCGACCACGCGATGGCGCATCTCGCCGACTTCGCGGGCGATGTCGGCGGCGGCACGGGCCAGTCCTTCGAATCGGTCTGCGAACTCTGCGCGGTCTCGGCGGCGCGCGGAGGAAACCTCGAGCGCCAGCAACGCGAACAGCAAGACGAGGGAAATGAGGGCCGCCTCGATCAGCGGCATTTGCAGGGCAAGGTGCAGCACCGCGCCGAGCGACGCCGCGATCAGCGACATACAAATCGCCAGAAACAGGGAACCGTACCCTCGCATGCCCGTCCGCATGGCCGGCGGGCTGCAAAGCCCGCCTCGACCCCGATCAAAGTGTAGTCACGAATCGCCCCTTGTCACCATAGCCGGGGGGCGAATCGTGCGGAAGAGTCGAACGCAAGCAAAATATTTTTTGCCGGACGTCCCGGCCGAGCGAAGCGAGAGCCGGGACCCGGGACGACGGTCAGGCGGTTTCCCGGATGAGCGCCGCAATCTTATCGAACATCTCGCCGATCTGTGCCTCGGAGGCGATGAGCGGCGGCGTGAGAACGAGGGTTTCGCCGAGCGAGCGCAGCATCAGGTCACGCTCGTGGAAGGCGCGGTCCATGATCTCGAAAGCGCGGCGGCCGAAGGCATCGGGGCGCGAGGTGAGGTCGATCGCGGCCGTCAGGCCGACCGCGCGCACGTCGAGCACGCCCGGCACGTCTTTCAGCGCCATCGCGGCATCGATCCATTTCGGCTCGAGTTGCCTGGCGCGGTTGAAGAGGTCTTCCTTGCGATAGAGCTCGAGCGTGGCGAGGCCGGCCGCGACCGCAAGCGGATGCGCGGAATATGTGTAGCCGTGGAACAGCTCGATCATGTGCTCCGGGCCGCGCATGAAGGCATCGTGGATGTGCTTGCGCGCGATCACGCCACCCATGGGCGCGGAACCGGATGTCACGCCCTTTGCAAACGTAATCATGTCCGGCACGACACCGTAACGTTCGGCGGCAAAGGCAAAGCCGAGACGGCCGAAGCCGGTGATCACTTCGTCGAAAATCAGCAAGAGGCCATGCTTGTCGCAAATCGCGCGCAGCCGTTCGAGATAGCCCTTCGGCGACGGCAATACGCCGGTCGACCCCGCCATCGGCTCGACGATCACCGCGGCGATGGTCGACGCGTCATGCAGCGCAACGATGCGATCGAGATCGTCTGCAAGATGCGCGCCCCATTCCGGCTCGCCGCGCGAGAACGCCTGCTTCTCACGATTATACGTGTGCGGCAGGTGATCGACGCCGGTGAGCAGGTTTCCGAACTGCCTGCGGTTGGCGACGATGCCGCCGACCGACGTGCCGCCGAAACCGACGCCGTGATAGCCGCGCTCGCGGCCGATCAGGCGCGTGCGGCCGCCCTGCCCGTTCGCGTTGTGGAACGCGAGCGCGATCTTGAGGGCGGTGTCCACCGCCTCCGAGCCTGAATTGGCGAAAAAGACGTGGTCGAGGTCGCCCGGCGCGAGATCGGCGATACGCGTCGCGAGCGTGAACGACTGCGGATGCGCATACTGAAACGGCGGCGCGTAATCGAGCTCGGCGGCCGCGCGCTGGATCGCTTCGACGACCGGCGCGCGGTTATGGCCGAGATTGCAGCACCACATGCCGGCGACGCCGTCGAGCACGGCGCGGCCGTCGGGCTTGTAATAGTGCATGTCCTTGGCGCGCACGACGAGGCGCGGCCGCTTCTTGAAGGCGCGGTTCGCCGTGAACGGCATCCAGAAGGCTTCGAGGTCGTTCGGCGCCAATGCGTCGAGGTCTCGCGGCTGGTTTGCGGCGCGCGACATGATTTTCTCCGAGGACTTTTGAGCAACGTAGCAGGCCGTAACGCGTTCCGGAATGTCCCGTCGTCCCGGCCGAGCCAACGGGTCCGCGCGGAGCGCGGCCCGATGACAGGCTCCGCGAGAGCTGGGACCGTTCTCGACAGAACACTGGACGATCCCGGGTCTCGGCGTCCTGGCGGACGCCTCGCCCGGGATGACGGAAGTCAGGCGGCGTAAGTGTTTGCGCTAGCAAAGGTTTATTTACCCTGTTGGGTCAGGATGAAAGCCACTCGGGGGAGCCAGAGCCGGCACTTCCACCATTACCAGTCCGCGTCGAGGGGTCGCCCGGCCATGGTAGGTCAAAAAGGCTCGCAAGAGCCTGTCTGCGTACTTGTGATTGAAGACGATCCGGCCGCGCGCCGGTTGCTGGCCGAGGCGCTCAGTGCGTCCGAGGGCCGCGACGTCGTCGTGCATCAGGCGGCTAACGCCGCTGAAGCCATGGATTTTTCAGGCGAGACGGTCGCGGCCGCAGCGGTTTCGGTCGACGGCGGCAATGCGGCGGAACTCATCGCGCTCCTGCGCCAGATCGGAATCGGCGGGCCCATTCTTGCGTTGAGCCGGAACGGCTCGGTGAAGAATGCCGTCGAGACGATCCGCGCGGGGGCGGATGACTTTGTCGTGAAGCCCTATCAGGCGGCGGATGTCGTGCGGCGTTTGATTGCAAAAATTGACGAGCCGACTTCTATACCGCTCGTCCGCGCGAAGGCGGGGACCCAGCGCTGGATTCCCGCTTACGCGGGAATGAGCGGAAAACAGGACGCGCGGCAGTTTTACAATTTCGTCGGCACTTCGCCCGCGATGCTTTCGCTTTACGCGCAGATCGAGCGCGTCGCGCCGTCGAAGGCACCGGTGTTCGTGACCGGCGAAAGCGGCACCGGCAAGGAAGTGTGCGCGGAAGCCGTGCATACCTGCTCGCCGCGCGCGGGCGGACCGTTCATCGCGCTCAACTGCAGCGCCATTCCGCGCGAGCTGATGGAAAGCGAAATCTTCGGCCACGTGAAGGGCGCCTTCACCGGCGCGTACGAGGACCGGCCGGGCGCGGCCGAGCTCGCGCATGGCGGCACGCTGTTCCTCGACGAAATCTGCGAGATGGATCT
>JAICQA010000467.1 GCA_025929595.1 Xanthobacteraceae bacterium | reverse complement strand
TCTGCCTGCCGAGCTGCGATGTGACGGGGAAGCTTTACGACTACCGGCACAAGCGTTGGCTGGAGTTCCGGGCACCAGAATGACAGACGCACGCTTTCTCCGCTCATTCCCGCGAAAGCGGGAATCCAGACAGCTTGCTCGGCATTTGCGACTCTGGGTCCCCGCTCCCCGCCTTCGCGGGGACGAGCGGACGACCTAGCGCCTTTTCTTCCCTGCGAACGGATTGTCCGCTTCGCGGAACGCGAGGCGGATCGGCACGCCCGGCAAATCAAACGCCTCGCGCATGCCGTTCACGAGATAACGTGTATAGGCGTCGGGCAATACGCTGGTACGCGTGCCAAAGAGTACAAAGCTCGGCGGGCGCGCCTTGGGCTGGGTCATGTAGCGCAGCTTGATGCGGCCACCGGAAATTGCCGGCGGCGGATTCTGCGAGATCGCCGCTTCGAGGAAGCGGTTCAGCGCGGCGGTCGGCACGCGCGTATTCCAGACCCTGAAGGTCGCCTCGACCGCGTCGAGCAGCTTGTCGAGCCCCTGCCCCTGCAATCCCGATACCGCGACGATCGGCATGCCCTTGGCCTGCGGCAGCCAGTGATTGGCCTGCTCGCGCAACTTCTTCGGCGTGACCTTGGCGGGATCGGCGAGATCGCTCTTGTTCATGCCGATGACGAGCGCGCGGCCCTCTCGCACGACCAGATCGGCGATGCGCAGGTCCTGCTCCTCGAAGGGCCTCTCAGAGTCGAGCAGGAGAATCACCACCTCGGCGAAGCGGATGGCGTTGAGCGCGTCGGCGGCTGAAAGTTTCTCGAGCTTGTCCTCGATGCGCGACTTGCGCCGCAGGCCCGCCGTGTCGTGCAGTTCGAAGCGCTGACTGCCGCGGCGGAATTCAACCGATATGGAATCGCGCGTGATGCCGGGCTCGGGGCCGGTGAGCAGCCGGTCTTCCCCCAGGAGCCGGTTGATGAGCGTGGACTTGCCCGCGTTCGGACGACCGACCACTGCAACCTTGATCGCGCGGTCGCCATTTTCGGCGGCTCCGTCATCCGGCTCGGGCAGGAGTGCAGCCAGCGATTCATACAGGTCGGCGAGCCCTTCATTGTGCTCGGCGGAAATGGCCACCGGCTCGCCGAGGCCGAGCTCGAACGCCTCATATGCCCCTGCCATTGCCTTGCCTTCAGCCTTGTTGGCGACGACCACGACAGGCTTTTCAGAGCGGCGCACGATCTGTGCGAACGCGCGGTCGTCGGGGGTGATGCCCGCGCGCGCATCCATGAGAAAGAGGATCGCATCGGCTTCCCGGATCGCGGCTTCGGTCTGCGCCTGCATGCGCGCCCCGAGACTTTGCGCGGCGCCCTCGTCGAAGCCGGCCGTATCGATTACCCGGAATTCCAGATCGCCGAGGCGCGCGTCGCCCATGCGGCGGTCGCGCGTGACTCCCGGCCGGTCATCGACCAGCGCCAGGCGCTTGCCGACCAGACGATTGAAAAGCGTCGACTTGCCCACATTGGGGCGGCCGACAATGGCGACCACAGGCGGCATCGCTCGACACGGTTGGAGAAAAAGAATTCCTTCGCCGGAATACTAGCGCGTTCCGGACCAGGCATCATTGGGATCGCCGGTCTTGGACTTCGACTTGGTCGCAGGCTGCGGCGCGGGCTGGGG
>JAICQA010000365.1 GCA_025929595.1 Xanthobacteraceae bacterium | reverse complement strand
CACGTTCGATTCGGGCCATCCGTCGCTGCCATTCTTTATCGACGGCGGCAACAACCAGCTCTATACGAACGCGGTCAATTCGCTCGGGCAGCAGAAACAGGGCTTTGCGGCCCGCATTAAGATCAACCCGCAGCTTTTGGCCGACAAGTCGCTGCTCATCCAGTACGGACCGGGGATTGCGGCCGGCGATCCGACGCGCTCGAATTTTATCGAGCAGCAGCTCACCACGGCGTCCATCACCTTTTCGCCGTCGACCGGTATCGGCAGCGCCAATGGTCCCTATTCGGGCTCGCTGTCGGACTTCATCCGGCAGGCAGTCAGCTTTCAGGGTGCGAATGCGGAGAACGCGAAGCGCCTGAACGAAGGCCAGGAGATCGTCGTGAATGCATTGCAGTCGCGCTATGCGGAGCGTTCGACGGTCAATGTCGACTCCGAGATGGCGCACCTCCTCGTGCTGCAGCAGGCCTATGGCGCCAACGCGCGCGTGTTGAGCACGGTGAAGGATATGATCGACCTGCTGATGGGTATCTGAGGGCGGCGATGACCGGAATTTCTGGCTACACCAACCGCACGACCTTGCAGATGTCGATGCTGGCCGACATGCGCTGGCAGATCGACGATTTGCAGCGCCAGCTCGCGACCGGCAAGCGGGCGGACACGTACGCCGGTCTCGGCATTGGCCGGACGCTCGACCTCGAGGCGCGTACGCGCATGTCCAGGATCGACGCCTATTCGCTTTCGATCGAACAGGTCGGCTTGCGCGTCGACATCATGAACACGACGCTCGATCGGCTGCGCACGGTCGGACAAGATATTCGCTCCGACGTCGCCTTTCCGCTCGAATACGAACTGATTGGCAATGGCCAGACGCAGGCGCAATCCTTGTCGGCGATGCGGCTCGACGAAAGCTTGAGCCTGCTGAACGAGCGCGCCGGCGAACGCTATCTCTTTTCAGGCGCCGCGACCGACACCGCGCCGACCGCAACCGCGGGGCAAATTCTCGACGGCGACGGCGCGCGCGCGGGCCTGAAACAGCACACCGCCGAGCGGCTGCTCGCAGATCGCGGCATCGGTAATCGCGGCCGGCTCGCGCAGCCTGCTTCGCTCGGCACCGTCGTTACGTTCGCCGAGGACGGCGCGCATCCGTTCGGCATGAAAATCGAGGCCGTGACGACCGATTTTGGCGCGGCGGTAACGCCGACCGTCGGCCCGCCTGCCTCTTTCGCCGTCGAGCTCGCCGGCAATCAGCCGATCGCCGGCGAACGCGTGCAGATCCGCCTGGCGATGCCGGACGGCACGAGCGTCAATCTCGAACTGACCGCGACGACCGAAGCGCCGCCGCCCGCCGGCACATTTCTCATCGGCGCGAATGAGACCGCGACCGCGGCTAATATCGCTGCCGCCGCGGATACGGAAATCCAACGCATCGTCGCAACTGAAATGACGGCGGCGTCGGCCATGCGTGCCGGCGAGGACTTCTTCAATATCGACGCGGCGAACCCGCCACAGCGTGTGGACGGGCCGCCGTTCGAGACCGCGACCGCCATGCGGGACGGCACCGAGGCCGACACCGTTTTCTGGTATCGTGGTGACGGCTCGTCCAGCGATCCACGCCAGACTTCCATTGCGCGCGTCGACGACACCATTCAGGTGGCGCATGGTGCGCGAGCCAACGAAGACGGACTGCGCACCGTCGTCATGTCGGCGGCCGTATTCGCCTCGATGTCGTTTTCGGAGGGCGATCCCGCGGGACGCGACCGCTACTTCGCACTTGCCCAGCGCGTCGGTGCGGAGCTTGACGGCGAGCAAGGCATCAAGCGGATTGAGGCGCTGCAAACCGATATGGCCGGTGCGCAGCTTTCGGCCGAGGCCGCCAAGGAACGGCTCACCGAAAAGAAGGCATCACTCCAGGGTGTCATCGACGAGATCGAGAACGTGCTGCCCGAGGAAGTCGGCGTGAAGCTGCTGTCCATGACCACGCGCCTGCAGGCTACTTTGCAGACCACGGCGATGCTGTCGCAGTTCAATCTGCTGAATTTCATCTAAAGACGTACTCCGCTCATTTCCCGCGTCGCGCTGGCGAGCGAAGCGAGCGGCCAGCGCGACAAGTTCATATCCGCCGCGCCGGACACTCGCCTTAACCGGGCTCGTCGGCGCGGCAAGCGGGAATCCAGGAGGCTTTGCTCTACGCGCTGGGTCCCCGCCTTCGCGGGGACGAGCGGTAGTAGCGTGGTCGCATGTCCAAGAAATAAAAATCCCGGAGCGCGGATTCACCGCGTCCGGGACATAAAAAGAAAATCTGGAGCGTCCCCTCTGGGACGGTCGTTCAGGCCGCCTGGGCGCGCAAGCCGGCGGCGATCTCGCGATTGATGTTGATCAGCACGCCGACGCGCTCGGAGGCGTGGGCTTTGTCGGTTTCCAGCTTCATCGAATGGTTGATGATGAAGTTGGCGAGATTGGCGACGTTGGCCTTGATTTCCGTCGGCAGCGGGTTTTCCGGCTTGCCGATGGAATTGGCGAAAACCAGCCAAAGCCGGCGATTGTAGCGGATGGCCGAGACCACCTCGTCCCGTTCGGTCGTGCTGCCGTCCTTCACGACCTGAAGCTTGGCCGCCGCGCGCATCAGAAGCTGGGCTTCGAGCTCACGCGGGTGTCCGGTCTTTTGCGCGGTCTTGCTGTACGCCTGCGCTGCCTTGTGCATGTTCGAGCAATTCCCTTTCGTATTCGATGAGGCGCTGGGCCTCCTTCAACGCCTTGTAAAGCATACCGGTTAATATCTGGTGATTGATCCGGTCGAAATGAGGCCGCGTGCTGGGCGCGGCCTCCAGCACCTCGCGCACGAGACGGAAATAGAGCT
>JAICQA010000130.1 GCA_025929595.1 Xanthobacteraceae bacterium | reverse complement strand
GCAGGAGGTGGAACGTATCGTCGAGCTTGATCTCGGCGATGTCGCGCGGGCGCGGCAGGTTCACGCGCCAGTCGCCGATGATTTTCGCCGCCGGCCCCGCCGACATGATGACGACGCGGTCGGAAAGCGCGATCGCCTCTTCGAGGTCGTGGGTCACGAAGAGAACCGCCTTGCGGTCGGCGCTCCACAGATCGAGCAGCAGGTTCCCCATGATCTGCCGCGTCTGCGCGTCGAGCGGACCGAACGGTTCGTCCATCAAGAGAATCTTCGGATCGCGGATCAGCACCTGCGCGAGCCCGACGCGCTTGCGCTGCCCGCCCGACAGCATGTGCGGATAGCGGTCGGCGAAAGCGGCGAGCCCCACACGTTTGAGCCATTCGCGCGCCCGCTCGCGCGCTTTCGCACGCCGCACGCCGACGACTTCAAGTCCGATGGCAACGTTCTCGACCGCCGTCTTCCAGGGAAAAAGCGATTCAGTCTGAAAGAGATAGCCGGCCTGGCGATTCAGTCCCTTGAGCGGCGCGCCGAGGATCTCGACTTTGCCCGCCGACGGTGTGAGCAAGCCCGCAGCCGCGTTGAGCAAGGTGGACTTTCCGCAACCCGTCGGCCCGACGATGGCGACAAACTCGCCGTCCGCCACGTCAAGGTCCGCGCGCTCGACGGCCGTGAATGCGCCGCTTTCCATCAGGAAAGCCACGCGTACCCCATCGAACCGAATGGCTGGAAACGCTGCGGAATATTTTGTCGCGCCGCCGCGCTCGACCTTGACCGCTTCCATCGCTCCCGATCCGGACCGGTTCGTACCCGTTCCATGCTGCTTTTGACGTTCAGCGTAGCGGTCACAGCCACGTGTGCAAAGCGTGAAGCCGCGTCCCACTGCGGCAACGGGTCAAGTCTTTGGGATTGCACCCGGCTCCGGAAACACGGACAAACGCCGGCCAGCCCACGCCACCCGTCAGCCAGCGCCCCATATGTCCCTTTCCGCTTACGGCCAGGAAATGCTTGCGTTGATGCAGGCGCATCCGTGGGGCTCGCAACTTCTCGAATTCGTCAAGGCGAACGCCGCCTGGGCGCCGCTGATCGTGATGCTGTTTGCCTTCGGCGAGTCGCTGGCGGTCGTCGGTATTTTTGTGCCTGCAACCGTCGTGCTGGTGGCGATCGGAGCGCTCACGGGCGCCAGCGGTATCGATTTCTGGCCGGTCTGGGCCGGCACCGCCGCGGGCGCGGTCCTCGGCGATCTTGTTTCCTACGGCATCGGCCGCGCCTTCAAGGACCAGGCGCGCAATGTCTGGCCGCTCTCCCGCTACCCACACATGTATGAGCGCAGCGACAGGTTCTTCCGGAAGTGGGGCGTATGGGCGCTGATGATCGGTCGCTTTTTCGGCCCGGTGCGCGGTATGGTGCCGTTGGTGGCCGGTGTCTTCGAGATGCCGTTCGCGCTCTTCATGGCGGCGAATGTTGCTTCGGCCATGGTCTGGGCGTTCGTCCTGCTCGCACCGGGCTTCGCCGCGCTCCACATGCTGCAATAGCCCGTCATCCCGGACGCGGCCAACGGGTCCGAGCGAAGCGCGGCCCGATGACAGGCTCCGCCGCGATCCGGGATCGTCCGCGACTTGCCGACAACGGTCCCGGATAACTCGCTGCGCGAGTTTCCGGGACGACAGAATCAGATCGGATAATGCCGGTGCCCGGTCTGCAGCGTGATCCAGCGCAGCTCCGTGAACTCGGCAATACCGGCCTTGCCGCCGAAGCGGCCGAAGCCCGACTCCTTCACGCCGCCGAACGGCATCTGCGGTTCGTCCGCGACCGTTGGACCATTGATGTGGCAGATGCCGCTTTCGATGCGGCTCGCCACCGCATAGGCGCGGTCGAGATTGCGGCTGAACACGCCGGCGGAGAGGCCGTATTCGGTGTCGTTCGCCATGCGGATCGCTTCCTCGTCGTCGCCGACCGGGAGCACGATCACCACCGGGCCGAACGACTCTTCGCGATAGATACGCATGTCAGGCGTCACACGGTCGAGCACCGTCGGCTGGAAGAGCGTGCCATGCACCTCGCCGCCGCAGATGATGCGCGCGCCGCGGTCGACCGCGTCCTTCACCAGCCCCTGCACGCGTTGCGCCGAGCGCTCGTTCACCATCGAGCCGATCTGGGTCTCCGGAGTGGCGGGATCGCCGACCTTGAGGCCGCGCGCCTTGATCGCGAGCCTGTCGAGGAACTGCTGCACCACCGGCTTCTGCACGACGATGCGCTCGGTCGACATGCAGATCTGGCCCTGATGCATGAAGGCGCCGAAATTCGCCGCCGCCGCCGCCTCGTCGATGTCGGCGTCGTCGAGCACCACGAGCGGCGCCTTGCCGCCAAGCTCGAGAAGCACCGGCTTGAGATACTTTGCCGCCTGCATCGCGACGATCTTGCCGACATGGGTCGAGCCGGTGAAATTGACGCGCTTCACGCGCGGATCGGCGATCAGGGCATCGACCGCGCCGGCCGCGCCCTCGCGCGAGGTCGTGAGCACGTTGATCGCACCGGCCGGCAGACCTGCTTCTTCCAGCACGTCGCCGATGATGCGGTGCGTGCCGGGACATTCTTCCGAGGCCTTCAGAACAACCGTGTTGCCGCAGGCGAGCGGCATCGCGACCGCGCGCATGCCGAGGATCATCGGCGCGTTCCACGGCGCGATGCCGAGGACGACACCGACCGGCTGGCGGATCGACAGGGCGATGTTGCCGGGAATGTCGGACGGGATCGTCTCGCCGCTGAGATGCGTCGTGGAGGCCGCCGCTTCGCGCAGGATGCTGGCCGCGAAGAACGTGTTGAACATGCCCCAGCCGAAGGTACCGCCGGTTTCGGCCGTAATCGTCGCCGCGACGTCCTTCGCGCGCGCTTCCAGGAGATCGGCGGCTTTCCAGAGAATCGCGCGCCGTTTCGACGGCGGCGTTTTCGACCATTCCTTGAAGGCGCTCGCGGCGGCACCGACGGCAGCGACGGCATCAAGCGGGCCCGCATCGGGTACGCGCGCGATCAGTTCGCCGGTGAAAGGATTGCGCTTTTCGTAGTACCGGCCGTCGCCGGACGCGGCATCGCGGCCACCGATACGCATGGCAACATTCATCATTACGGTCGTCCTCCCAGACGGAAAACGTGGCACCCGGGTCTTGTTCTGTCGACCCTAAGTCATTGCGAAGGTTAGCAGACCCGAAGGCCGAGGGCGCGGTAGGGTTGGAATGAGTGGTTCAGCGTGCTACTCGGCCAGGGATGTCAGCGGCCCCGCCGGTGATCGAATTCAACAATATTATCAAGCGGTTCGGCGCAGGCCGGCCCGGTGAGAGCGGAGTTCTCGCCCTCGATCGCATCTCTTTGAGCGTCCCGGTCGGGGAATTTCTCGTTGTGGTCGGCCCCTCCGGCTCGGGCAAGACCACGCTCCTGCGCCTGATCAACAGGCTGTCTGAACCGAGCGAAGGCCACGTGCTGTTCGAGGGCGAAGACGTCCGCGCGCTCGATCCGATCCTACTTCGCCGCCGCATCGGCTACGTCTTCCAGGGCGTCGGGCTGTTTCCGCACATGACGGTCGCGGAAAATGTCGCGATCACACCGCGCCTGCTCGGCTGGCCGAAGGACAAGCGCGAAACGCGCGTCGACACGTTGCTCGAACTCGTGCGTCTCTCGCCCGCCGATTACCGCAACCGCCTGCCGCGCGAGCTTTCGGGCGGCGAGCGCCAGCGCGTCGGCGTCGCGCGCGCCATCGCCGCGGAGCCGCATGTCGTGCTGATGGACGAGCCATTCGGCGCGCTCGACCCGCTGACGCGGGACGCCGTCGGCCAGGACTATCGCCGCCTGCACGACAAGCTCGGCCTGACCACGGTAATGATCACCCACGACATGCTCGAGGCCGTGCTGCTCGCCGACCGTATCGCCGTGATGCATCAGGGCCTGATCATCGAGGAAGGCACGCCGCATGAACTGATGAGCGCGGCGAGAACCGACTATGTGCGCGATCTGATGCAGATGCCGCGCACCCAGGCGGCGCGGCTCAAGGGCCTCATGGAGGGTGGCGCTCCATGAGCGAGTTCGGAGAACGCTTTTCCGAAGCGCTCGCGCGCCTGCCCGACTATCTCGGCCAGCATGTCATCGTCAGCGTGACGGCACTCGCACTCGGGCTCGCAATCAGCCTGCCGCTCGCCGTAGTCGCGACGCGGCACGCGAGACTGCGCTGGCCGCTCCTCGCCTTTGCAAGCATCATCCAGACCATACCGGGCCTCGCGCTGCTCGCTTTGTTCTATCCACTGCTCCTCGGCATTTCGGCGCTGACCGAAGCCGCCTTCGGCACCGGATTTTCCGCGCTCGGCTTCCTGCCGTCCGTGCTCGCCTTGACGCTCTATTCGATGCTCCCGGTGCTGCGGAATACGATCACGGGCATCGAGGGAATCGATCCGGCCGTGAAGGCGGCCTCGCTCGGCGTCGGCATGACTCCGCGCCAGTCGCTCTTCATCGTCGAACTGCCGCTCGCGCTGCCCGTCATCATGGCCGGCATCCGCACCGCCGCGGTCTGGGTGATCGGTACGGCCACGCTCTCGACGCCGGTCGGCCAGACCAGCCTCGGCAACTACATCTTCGCGGGACTCCAGACCCAGAACTGGGTGTCGGTGCTGTTCGGATGCGTCGCCGCCGCCCTTCTCGCGATCGTCGTCGATCAACTGCTGGCGCTGATGGAAAGCGGCATCGCGTTGCGCAGACGCGTGCGGACGGCAGTCGGCGCGCTCGGCATTCTGTTGGTGCTCGCGGCAGCGCTCGTGCCCGGCTGGTCGCGGCCGACCGCGGCCTATGTCGTCGGCGCCAAGACCTTCACCGAGCAGTATATCCTCGCCTCGCTCATGCAGCAGCGTTTGCAAGCGAATGGCCTGTCCGCCGCGCGGCGCGACGGACTCGGTTCGACCGTGATCTTCAATGCCCTCGCGAGCGGCGACATCGACGTCTACGTCGATTACTCGGGCACGATCTGGGCCAACCACATGCGTCGCACCGACGCGCAGCCGCGCGAGGTCGTGCTGGAAGAGATGGGCGCCTGGTTGAAGAAGGAGCGCGGCATCGCGTTGCTCGGGCCACTCGGCTTCGAGAATGCCTATGCGCTCGCCATGCGGCGAGACCGCGCCGAACAGCTTGGCATCCGCACCATTGCCGATCTCGTTCGGCATGCCCCGCAACTGGCCATCGGCGGCGATTACGAGTTCTTCGACCGACCTGAATGGGCGGCACTGCGCGACGCCTACGGGTTGAATTTCCGCCGGCAGCGCCAGATGGATTCGACCTTCATGTACAGCGCCGTCGCGAACGGCGAAGTGGACGTGATCTCGGCCTTCTCCAGCGACGGCCGCATCGCACGCTTCGATCTGGTCACGCTCACGGACCCCAAACAGGCATTGCCGCCCTATGACGCGGTGCTCCTGCTCGCGCCGCGGCGTGCCGACGACAAGGCGCTACGCGATGCGCTCATGCCGCTCGTCGGCAAGATCGACGTCGAACTGATGCGCGAGACCAATCTGCGCGCCGACCGCGACGAGGACAAGGAAACGCCCGCGCAGGCCGCGCGCTGGCTGTGGAAGCAGATCGGTGCGCAGTGATTATCCGTCGCTCTCCTCCGGCGGCTTCACCGCGCGGAACGAATAGAGCAGCAACAGGTCATAGGCGATCTTCAGCGTTCCGCAGATGACGAGCGGCAGGCCGGAAAACGGCATCGTCAGCAGCACGCCGGCCAGCGCCGGGCTGCTCGCCGCCGCGAGGCTGCGCGGCACGGCGGTCACACTCGCCGCCGCTGTCCGCTCCGGCGGCGACACCACCGCCATCACGTAGGAGCTGCGGGTCGGCACATCCATCTGCGAGAGTGCAGCGCGGACCAGCAACAGTACGAGCACGATCGTGAGATCGGTCGCGAATGCCGCGAGAATCAGACAGATGCTCGAAGGAATGTGCGTGAACACCATGGTGTTGATCAGACCGATCCTCCCCGCCAACCACGCCGCGACGGGATACGAAAAAGCGCTGAGCACGCCGGTCCAAAAAAAGAACACGCTCGCCTCGGCGATCGACAGACCGAACCGCTCGAACAGCCATAGCGCCAGGAGCGACTGCACGACAAAACCGCCGGCGAAGGCGTCAAGGCTGAACAGCGCGGCAAGCCGATAGACAATGCCCTTTGACTGGCCGAGCGGCGCCGGTCGTGCATCGACGTCGACGGGTGGCGCGGCCGGAAGACGGCGGTAGAAGGCGGCGCCGATCAGCGCGAGCGCCGCATAGCCGTAGAACATCGCTCGCATGGCGTCGATCTTGCCGAAGCCCAGCGGCGCGAGCAGATCGGGCGTCGCCGCCGCAAGCGAGCCGACCGCTCCGGCGAATGCGCCGATCAGGCTATAGCGTGCGAAGGTTCGCGTGCGCTCGCGGCTTTCCACATCGCGGGCGAGCATCGCATGCTCGAGCGGCACGAACACACCGATATCGCCGCCCGTTGGATTGACCGTGCCCACGAACGCGACCACGAAGATGAACGCGAAATGCTCGACGCCCGGCAACGCCAGACCGGTCGCAAGCATCAGCATCGCACTGGCGATCAACAGATTCCGCAGATCGTACCGGACCGCGAGATAGCCGATCGCAAGTGTCGAGAGCGCCGAGCCGAAGAGCGACGCCGTCGCTATGAGTCCGATGGCCACCGCATCGAAACCGATCGCCGACAGATAGGCCGGCAGGATGATGACGGCGAAGCCGTCTCCGAACGCGCGCGTCGCGCGAGCCGCGTAGAGGTGGGAGACAGCAGACATGCGTCTCAAAGTTCTAACATCTTGCGGACTTCTCGCGAAACATCCGACGCCGAATCGGCATCCAACAGCGGATTCACTTCGCGTAACGCATAGCGGAGTCGTTGGCGCGTGAATCTTTCGAGTGCCGCATGCAATCCGGACGGGAAGCACTTGAACGATCTGGGAGCCACCGCCCCGAAAATCTCGGTCGCGGTCGACCAGAACCGCGCTTCGCGGCCGGCCTCGGTCCGCGATCGGCCGATATCCTTGAGGAGATGGCCGTCAAGCTCCCGCAGCGCCTGCCGCTGGTTCCAGTGAGCGATCGCCTCGCCGAGACGTACCTCGCCGAATGGCGAGCGAATGGAAAGCAATGAGTTGCAGCTATGGTCGGGACCTGCACACGGCATGTCTCATCTCCGTGAAGGAGTGAGACAACACTTGGCTGCGCGCAGCTAACCGGGCGGTTGTCGGTGGCCCGGACGAAGAGAATCTATCATTCCGCCCGGCTCGTCTCAAGTGAGGTCAAAAAGCCGTTCAGTTCCGGCTCTTGTCCACCAGCGCCCGCTGCTTGATCCCATAGGGCTCGCGACAGCGAGCCCGTTCGTAAAAACCGTGGATCAATTCTTGCTCTTATCGACCAAAGCTCTCTGCTTGATCCCATAGGGCTCGCGACAGCGAGCCCGTTCGTAAAAACCGTGGATCAATTCTTGCTCTT